>JASBTH010000543.1 GCA_030148525.1 Saprospiraceae bacterium
GTGTTTTTCAAGCGTTGACATCAGATCCCCTTCAAGTACGATGGGCTCCCGTTGCACATCCTGTACATAGGCTGACCACTGATCAAAATCGGCCTCGTCCTTGGCCGACCATTGCTCCAACAGAAAGGTAAGACTCTGTAAAGTTGCCGGCACCACGGGGAGTTGTTGTCGCAACAGGCGCTCGCGCCGACCCCAGGCACCCGGCGGCCGGGGGGTCAACAGGGCGTATTCCTTCCAGTTCCCCAACAGACGACTGGCCCAGGTATTGACCTTGCCCGTACGGACATTGAGCAACCGATAGCCATCGCCGATGATCAATAAGCGGGCACCGGGATAGCGGTGGTGTAACTCCCGCAGACCAATGCCTTCGGGGTGCAGTTCATTCGTACAGGCGCGTATGTCCCCCTGAAAAAAGAACCGCTCGACCAGAACGTCCTGCTGCCGAAAGGCCGAAAAGAGATAATCAAACAAGGCCGCCCGGTGACTACGCCCCGATTGACGATCGATCAATAAAACATATTCCGGCGGCCGCGTAAGCGGTTGGTACTGAAAATCGACCATTCCTCCCCGCCGCACCGTCGCCCGGATGGTAGCCGGCATGTCCAGCTTTTCGCGCTCGTCGTAGGCACGGCGGCGCAGGCGGGTAAGTACCCGCTGAATACCGTCGCCCAGCGAAATCGCCCCGGCTAGATCGGGTAGTTCAATAATCCAGACGTAGGGTGGATTGGTGCGTTCCTCGGGCGTGGTGACCAGCTTGCGACGGCGTTCCTCCCGCCATCTGGCCCATAGCATCACCAATTGGGCACCCAGAAAAATAACCACCCAGCGCAGCCAGCCGATATTTCGGGCCAAAAAAGCCGAAAACCCAGTGGGTTGCGTATACTCCAGGGATCGAATATCAGAGGCGTAGGGAAGTTCACGCGGGCGAAAGACCGGCGCCACCGGCTCCAGTGGATCGGTACTGACTATTGGGGTATCCAATTGGGCTTGCACCTCCGGTACCTCTTCCCCGGTTTCCAGGGTCGCTTCCACCGTGGCGATCAGATAGATGGTACGAAAGCGGCGGCCTTCGCCCCGCAGCACCAGTTCCAGGGTATCCGTGATCGCCGTATCGGGCGCGACGAACTGTACACGCCCTCCCTCATCCACCAATTCAAACTGCAGAAACCGGGGCAGCACTGCTTCCTTTTTTTGCGGAAGCTGAAAAACAACGGGAGCGGATAATCCCTCCAGAGCACTGCTATCCGGAGCAATAGCTTCTGATACGTCCCCCGGTTCCAGGGTCAAATGCTGAACGACCGGTTCCAGGCGCGGATCCAATATTGATCGCCCCAGGTAACCAATGACTGCCAGGATGGCGGCTAACAAGGTAAAGAATAATATTTGCCAGATCGACCAGGACGACTTCCCGGCAGCAGGTGCCCGGTACGCTTCGTGCTTGCTAGCCAGTTGGTTTTGCGCTCTTCGAAAAAGCGTTCGAAAAAGCTCCTGCTCCTGCTCGTTGGTTGCCAGCAGCGGGATTATACTATCCCGCAACACCTCATCCGCTGGGTCGTCCGGGAGGCGCTGAAGCAATTCCTGGAGTTGCAAGTGGGTGCCCGTGCCCATGCGATACCCCTCCGCTTCCAGTGCGTACAGGAAGGCAGCCAGTAATTCGTAGGTGCGGGAGGTATTAGTCATAAAGAACCGTCCGAATTATCGGGTCATTTTCGTTTGTAGTTCGTGCAGGTCTTCTTTATTCTTGGCCAGCACGGAATAGGACTGCACCAATTGGTCGCGTTCGTTATCGGAAAGGCTCGATAAATCATCCAGCTTGCCCATGGGAAACTCCATGCGCTGCAGTAACATGGCCCAGGCGATGAGTTCGGCCGTGGCGGGGTTCTTTTTGAGTTTGGCCTTGCGCCCTTTACGGATCGATTCAAATACATGAATAACCTTATTCAGGGCTACTTGATCCAAACCCTCCGTTTTTAGCTGAAGAATATCCAGTAATTCCTCCGCCTTGGGAAAGGGTATATGAAAGAAAGTAACTCGCCGCAGGAAGGCATCGGGCAGGTTTTTTTCGGAATTGGAGGTCATAATGATGATCGGACGCTTGGTGACCTTCGAGGAGAATACCTTATTATTTAATTCCGGTACGCGATATTCCAACCGTTCCAGTACCCCGAGCACATCGTTGGGCAGATCACGGGGCGCTTTATCGATCTCGTCGATCAGGACCACGGCCTTACGTCCTTCCTTAATCACCTTACCCAAGGCGCGGAAATCGATGAAGCGTTCCTCCACGTCGGCCAGGCTCAGTTCTTTATCCTGGGTCTGGCTGTACTGAAAGTGCGCCAGCGCATCGTAGTGATACAGCAGGTCGCGGGCGGTAGAGGTGGTCTGGGCGTCAAAAACCTCGGGCTTCTCCAGGCCGAAGTACCAGGCCAGGTGGTGAGCCCGCTGTGTTTTGCCCGTCCCCGGCTCACCGGTGAGCAGCAAGGGTTGGTGCAGGTTCAGGGCTACGTTGACCGCCTGTATCAAACCCTCCGACGGACGGTATAGCTTTGGATCGTTGAGCTTTTGGTTAAACGGGATCTCGGGCAGGTCGCGTGGTTCTCCCCGGTCGTAGAGTCGAAAGGTCATAGGCTTACTATTTTGCGATGCCCTCTAGCGAGCATCCAGAAAATCACATATTATTTTTTGGACGAGCTCCAGGTCGTCCATATTAAAGGTCTTCTCGCTATCGTACATGGCTCGTTCGCGTTGCTTAAGCCCCTTGATGATGATCTCGATCAGCGTTTCCACGTTGGCATCATTGCGAATGCCGATACTGCGTAGCCACGCGCGCAGGTCCAGTTCGGCTACCGGCAACAAGGGCTTCAGATGAACGACGGGCTGGTGGTTTCCTTCCAGTTGGTCCAGGGACTGCACGATGGGGTGTTTATCGGAATCCGACAGATGCATATCCTGCAGGTAGGTTACAAAGAAAAACAGGAATTTGGGCACATCCTCGTGAGGGTTCGAAAAGGTCTGCACGATCCATTCCAGATACTCAGCCGTCACCCCTTCCCGCCACTTGGTCTGTTCCACCTCAAAGACCATACACACGTATTCCTCCGGCAGGTTGGGGATGCCCTGCATAATAAAGGTGTCAAAATCCTGCTCTTTGGAAAAACCAAAGAATTGCGCAAAGAAGGATTTAAAAGCATCCTGGCAGCGGTTGAGTTTTCGTTTTTGCGGAAGCTGCTCAAACTGCAGGCGCCCCGTCGCTCCCTGCACGGGATAGCGGATGCTGTTGTCATCACCCGACAGGAATTCATCCACGTATTCCAGGATCAGCCTTTCGGCAAAACTGGGAGGCATCTGGGTGGGGCAGGCCGTGATAAAATAAAATTGATAGGTCTCTGTTTCCAGCTCATCGGCTACGTCAAAAAAACGCTCGCTCATTCGTTCCCGGTTCATATTGACCCGGTGAAAAACACCGACCTCATCACTGAACTGTTCGTCGAAGGAGGCTAGCTTTTCGGTAAGCAAATTGTCCGATGTGGGGGTGCCAATCCGAAAATGGTTACTTAGTTGCTGCTGTAAATCTGCTAACAAAGCCTCGTGTTCGGCAATCTCGTCCTCGAGGCGCATCTCACCGGTCACATCAGTCCCCTTGATGGAAATCAATCGGTCGCGCTGCCGGGCGATCTTATCCCGCAATTTCTGGACACTCTGTTCCAGTTGTTGTATGTCGTTCAGCGTACTCATGATCCTGGCTTCAGCTTTTCTTTCATCGCCTCTAGCTCTTCAATTTCATCTTCCAGGCGCATCTCCATGGACACATCGGTCCCTTTGATGCGAATGAGGCGATCCTGAATCCTGGCTATTTTTTCATCAATCCGCTGCACCTGACGTTGTATGGCCGGAGACAGAGCTTCCTGCTTTTCTTCGAGGGGTTCCATCCCCACATCTGCCGGTGTAAGCCGATCGATCAGGTCCAACAGACCGTTGCGTACCGTAGCCATTGCCTGATTGGTATTTGCCTGACTCTGCACACCCTTAAGTCCGTTAGTCTTCGCCTCCCGGTAGGTGGCTTCGTACTCCAGCAGATCGTTATAGAGAGGCGAATCCTCCACAACCACTTTCTTCAGGGCATCAATGGTGGGTTCTATGCCTTTCGGCAAAAGTTTTTTCAGTTCTCTTTTCTGTTCTTTCAGTGATTGCACGGGATAATTTTTTGCTTCCGCAAAAGGATTACAGAACGCCTAGTAACTGAAATATAGTTTTTTTTAGGGTATTTGGGTTATGAATGGTAAATGAACAGTGCTCAGTGCTCAATTATTCGTTTACCTGGCTCCGGCCTTGAGTATTGTGCATTGAGCACCGAGCATTGAACACTGGATATTTGTAAAAAGGAGCCCGAACGGCCGAATGGTCTTTATCCTAAATTACGTATTTTACCAACCGGTC
>JASBTH010000549.1 GCA_030148525.1 Saprospiraceae bacterium
GCCTGGGGTGATTTTTACCGCATTAAGCTCGGAGAAATCAACTTACCGGCCAACGGTGCCGATGGCTCGGTGGGTATCTTTCGCGTAACCTGGCCTGGTGGTTTTCAGGATGGGCAGTACATTGTCGGTGGTGGTGATTCCTGGGTAGGCGTCATTGAATTTGGCGATGAGGTACGAGCCAAGGTGCTGCTCAGCTACGGTAACGCGTCCCAACCCGATTCTCCGCATAAGGGCGACCAGCTCCAACTATATTCCGATAAAGAATTCCGCGATGCATATTTCTACCGCGAGCAAGTGGATGCGCACGTGGAGCGAAGGGAGGTGATGGGGGATAGCTCATTTACGGAGATGGGCAACTGATCTTTAAGTTATAGACTGGAGGGACTATGGAGACTTGAGAGAATCAAGAGACCGGAGGGACTAAGCGCTTAAGTCACTCCGTCTCTTCGTTCTCTAAGTCCCTGAGTTCTCTGCCGTCTCAAATTTCCAAGCCACCACCCGCGACTTTTTCTGCCCCTGCGCCATGGGGATTACCCGCATCTCCGCGGCACCGATGCGTTCCAGTTCCTTTTTGGCGAAAGCCAGGGAATCCTTTTGGGAAACCAGGGAGGTAAACCAGGTTACATTTTTGGCGAAAGCCTGGCTTTCCCGGATGTAGCGGCGCAGGAAGGCAGGCTCTCCGCCGGGGGTCCACAGCTCGTGCGCCCGCCCGCCGAGGGCACGTTGCGTAACGGGCAAGCCCAGCTTTTCCTGCTTGCGTGTGTAGGCCTCGGTAGCTTCCCGCTCGGAGGTAAAAAAAGGCGGATTACAGATGGTTGCGTGGTACTGCTCGCCGGGACGAATGATGCCCGTAAGAATCCGCTGTCGATCGGCTTGATGCCGTACGCTCAGATGTTTGCCGGACAAAGTATCGTTCACGTCAATGAGCGCACTGGCAACCTGAATAGCTTTCAGGTCAATATCTGTGCCGATGACTGACCATCCGTACATGCGATTGGCCAGGATAGGATAAACGAAGTTGGCACCGGTGCCAATATCGAGCAAGTGTACCCGGGATCCTTTAGGGATCTGCTTGTTTTCCGTCAGCAGATCGGCCAAATGGTGGATGTAATCGGCCCGACCGGGAACGGCAGGACACAGATAGCCCTCCGGAATATCCCAGTACGATAATTGGTAATGATGCATCAATAATGCCTGATTCAAGGCCTTCACTGCTGCATGATCTGCAAAGTCGATGGTGGGACCGGATCCATCCGGACGATTACTCAGGTAGTGCTTTAAACCGGGATTCGCCCGGATGAGCTTGTCAAAATCATAGCCCGACTGATGGATATTACGAGGGTGCAAAGGTTCTGTTTTAGGGGTTTACCGCTTCGGTGACACGGGCCATAGCTTCACCGGCAATGTACCCGCCGGTCCAGGCAGCCTGAAAATTAAAGCCACCCGTAATGGCGTCGATATTCAGAATCTCCCCGGCCATAAAAAGGGTCGGGTACTTCTTGGACGCAAACTGCTTGAGATCCATTTCTTTCAGGTCAACTCCACCGGCAGTGACAAACTCTTCTTTAAAAGTAGATTTCCCGGTTACTGGGTAGCGCCCGGCGCACAATTCCTCGGTTAATTTAGCAAGGTGCTTTTTACCCAGGTCCTGCCAGCGTCGTTCTTCGGGGATGTGGGCGGCCGTGGCGAAGCTTTTCCAGAGCCGTCCCGGCAAACCAAATCGGGGATGACTGTGCACTTGCTTCTTTCCATCCTCCCGCATCCAGCTCTCCAGTTGAGCCCGCACTTCTTCCTGCTTTTCCATAACCCAATTCACCCGTACGAAGCAGTCGTAGTTCTTCTCGGCCAGTTCACGGGCTCCCCAGGCTGATAATTTCAGAATGGCGGGGCCACTCAGTCCCCAGTGGGTAATCAGTAAGGGGCCGGTGCTTTTCAGGTTACTTTTTTCCACTTTGACTTCCGCGAGAGGTACCGACAGGCCCGGCAGATCTTTAATGCGGTCGTCTTTGATATTGAAGGTAAACAGGGAGGGGACTGGTTCAATGATGTCGAGTCCCAGGTCAGCCAAAAGCTTCCAGGTGGCGGCACTCGATCCGGTAGCCAGCATCAGCCTTCGGGGCCGGTAGGTGTGGCGGGAGGTGCGGACTATCCAGGGAGCGTTATCTCTTTCCGGTGGTTCCATGCCCTCCATTCGTTCGCGGGTACGCACATCAATTCCGAGTTGTTCGGCCTGCCCCAGCAGGCAATCGACGATGGTTTTGGAATCATCGGTTGTAGGAAACATGCGGCCATCGTCTTCGATCTTGGTAGGCACGCCCCGTTCATCGAACCAGGCGACGGTATCGCCGCAGGCAAAGCGATTGAAGGGGCCGAGTAATTCACGCTCCCCGCGTGGATAGTGCTTGGATAGCTCGCGGGGTGTCCAGCAGGCGTGCGTGACATTACAGCGGCCACCACCGGAGATGCGGACCTTATTCAGAGTCTCCTTGCCGCGCTCCAAAATGCAGATACGGGCATCCGGATTACACTCCGCAGCACGGATAGCGGCGAAGAAACCAGCAGCTCCGCCTCCTACGATCAGAATATCCAGGTTTTCCTCCATGGGTCAAAGATAGGCACAATACCGGGCACGAAAAAGGTCCGGGCAACGAATACCCCCATCCGGTTAATGCAAACCTTTGTGTAAAAAATGCACAAACCATTTGGTAAAGTGCCTGTATCAGTTAAAAAACAGAATCAACTAAGTTTTCGTTGAAAAACGAATAAATAGTTGAATAAACGAAAAATTCGTTGTATGTTTGTCTTGTTCCCGGGAAATATGGATTGCCGGGTTGAACCATAAATCGAAAATTTATGCGCCGATTAAACAGCAAAGAGGAGCAGATCATGCAAATCCTCTGGAAACTCGACCGGGCTTTTGTCAAGGAAATAAGGGCTGAAATGGATGAACCACGACCACCCATCACCACCGTTTCGTCCATTGTGCGCAAATTGGAAAGTGAAGGCTTTATTGCTCACGAAAATTTTGGTAAAACCTATCGCTACTATCCGGCTATACCTCAGGACTCCTACCGCAAATCAACCTTCCGTAGGCTTCTCGATAACTATTTTGGTGGCTCCCCCCGTCAACTCCTCAGCTATTTTGTGGAGGAGGAGGATGTATCGCCCGATGAGATTGATCAGATATTGGAGGACATTCGTCGCAAAGAAGAAGAGGATAAACAATGACAGCACTAGCTACTTTTTTGGCGGAAGCCACCTGCATGATGATTCTCGGTGCAGTAGTGTATGTCACCCTTTTTCGGAAGAGCGGGCACCACATAGCTAATCGATTCTTTCTGGTGAGCTGGCCGGTGGTGGCCACTTTCCTGGCCCTGATTCATTTGCCCGTTATGCTGCAAACTTCCTGGGTTGATTTACACCCGGCGGCAGAGGGTATCGATCTGCCAGAGTCTGGATATTCGTTAATGGTCCAACCCTCCGCCGAGCCCGTTGCAGAGCCTTCCTGGCCCAATTTTTTCGCGCTGTTCTACGCCCTGGGGCTGATGGCTACCGCCCTTGCTTTTTTCCTGCGTTGGGCGCGTTTACGGTTTCGGATCAGTCGGTTGCCCAAAAAGGATTTCCCGGGCTTTACCGTTGTCTATGGCAGCTCCGACCAGCCGCCCGCTTCCTTTGGTTCCTATCTGTTCTGGCACCGGGAATGGCCCCTGAAAGGTCCGGTTTTCGAGCACGAAGTGGTACATATCCGACAGAAACATACACTGGATCGATTATTGTTGGAAGCCATGCTGGCCCTTCATTGGTTTAATCCACTCCTGTACTGGTGGCGCCGGGAAATGCTGGTCGTCCACGAATATATTGTCGACGCCGAAGTTACCCGAAAACGATCACCCTACGAATACGCTCGCCTGCTCATTGCGCAGCAGGGCGGACCAAAACCTGAAGCCCTGCTCCACCCATTCTCTAACTTTTTAAAAAAGCGATTACAGATGATGAATCACCCGACTGTTCCTAAAAATTACCGGTATTGGACATTGGTACCCCTACTTGCGGCTTGTTTGGTATTATTTACGCTGGAGGTGAAAACGACTCCCGAAAAGATCGATACCGATAAGCTATACGCAACCGCCTTTGCCTTTCCCGATGCACCGAACTTCCTACCCGAAACGCAAGACCTGGTACTGAACTGGCCGGTCGCTGCCGAGCATATTCGACTCACCAGCGGATTCGGGAAGCGGATCCACCCGATGACCAAGAAAGATAATTACCACCGGGGTATCGACCTGAAGGCCCCCATGGGAACTCCTGTTCTGGCCAGTGCTGCCGGAACCGTCGTGAAGTCGGAATACAGTGGCCCGTACGGATACCTCATCCTGATCAAGCACGATGATACAACGGAGACCATGTATTGCCACCTTTCCAAATTATTGGTGGAGGCCGGGCAAAAAGTGGACTCCGGTGTTACTATTGGACAGGTTGGCAGTAGCGGGAAAAGTATCGGACCGCACCTGCACTTTGAAATTCGCAAATCCGGCAAGCCGGTGAATCCGGAAAACTATTTATCCAAGGACCTTCAACGGAAGTGATTGGTTCACGGTTCACGGTCCACGGTTCATGGTCCCTGCCTACGCAAAGCTTAGGCAGGCAGCCAAGGTTCAAAGTTGAAGGGGATGGTTTAAGACCGATCCTAAACCCTCAACCTCAACCTAACCCTCAACCTCAACCTTCCCTGCCTGCGTATGCCTAGTGAAGGCGGGACGCCTGTTGCAAAACTGCTTTTTGCCGAAAGGCATTGAATAAAAATTACGGAGACTATGCCCACTGTACACCTTTCCCAGTTCCTGATCGAGTCCAGCATTTGCCTGTTACTTTTTTATGGATTCTACGGACTGGTACTGCGCAAGGAGACCTTCTTTCAGCTCAATCGTCTGTACCTGCTGGTAACGCCCTTACTTTCGATCGCTATTCCACTGATACACGTGGAATTGTACCGGCCGGAGGTGGAACCCGTAGTGGACCCCTGGGTTTTGCTGCTGTTGTCACAATCAGCCGGCTTACCCGATACGCTGGAGCAATCGGTAGGTGGTGGAATACGTGTAGGTGACTTATTGCTGGTTGGTTACGTGCTGGGCCTGGTGCTGATGCTCTTTCGTTTGGGGATGGCATTTCGCGGCCTGCGTCGCCTGCTGAGAGGAGATACCCACCAGTTGCGCGGACCGGCGGCCTCCTTCTTCGGGCACATTTTGCACCGTACTTCCCGGGAAGATTCCGAACGCCAATTGCTGGATGCACACGAACGCGTCCACGTGCGGGAGGGGCATAGTCTCGACATCTTATTCATGGAGTTGATGATCGCCGGATACTGGTTTCATCCGCTCATCTACGGCTTTCGCCGACAACTAAAACTCATTCACGAATTTATTGCCGACGCCAGGGTAGTAGGCCAGACCGGTACGCGCTATGCGTACGCCCGACTGTTGGTGCGCTATAGTCGCACCCCCATCGATCACCCACTGTTAAACACCTTCGCGTCCTTTACTAAAAAACGATTACTTATGCTCAATCAATCACCATCACCCGCTTATCGCCGGCTCAAGTACTTGCTGGCGTTGCCCCTGTTTATTTGTTTACTGGGCTTGTTCTCCTTCAATTTGGCCGAGGAGCTGCCCAGCCCCATTCTGGAACCCATCAATGTAGCAACGGCTACCCTGGATGAGGTGGGCAAGTACGAACTAAACCCCATGTTGAAACCAGAAGCTAAAGCGTCTCTCGTAGTAGCGGATACGGTTCCGGCTTCCGCCAAAAAGAATACTTTCATTCACGTCGAACGGAGCAATGTCCTGTATATGATCGACGGCGAACGAGTATCCAAGGATAAGGTCGAAGACCTTGACCCCCAAACCATTGACCGCATCGAAGTGCTGAAAGGCGAGCAGGCCACCGATGCCTACGGGGAAGATGCCGCCAATGGGGTCGTATTGATCTATACCGGGGCCAAAAAAGAAGGAAACGATCTGGATCCCAAGAAAAACCTTTTTATCAAATCCGTCGGAAGCGATAGCGTCAAAGCGGCGAATATTATGATTCGACGGGTAGACAAGGAGGCCGATCAAATCAAGAGCATCTTGTTCAAGGACCTGAGCTCCAAACAAGCAGATGGCCAAAAGATAGTATCCGGGCTGGTTACTAATGAAGAAGGTACTCCTTTAATCGGAGCTTCTGTTTTAATGCAGGGAACAAACCAGGGAACCGTTACCGACATAAAAGGCAAATTTTCAATGGTTGTTCCGGATAAAGAAGATGTGTCCCTCCTGGTTTCCTACGTGGGATTTGAATCGGCAAGGATTAAGCTGAGAGGTGGGTTGCATTCCACCTCCGTGGTCTACGGTAAATCAGCGCCAACGGATTCTGTGCGCACTACACGTATTCGCATCCGTCAGCCGGAAGGGACTGATCAAAAGGGTGAACCACTCTATATCCTGGACGGAAACGTGATAAAGAAAGGAAAAAGCCTGGAGGACCTGGGTGTTGATCCCAATGAAATCCACCGTGTCAATGTTATCAAGGGCAAGGCTGCCACCGATAAGTACGGTAATGATGCTAAGGATGGTGCTGTCGAAATTCACATCAAGTCCGACGAAACCGACGTTGTCGAATTACACGAAATGAAGTTCGGTGGGAACTATCTCCACGTAGTTGACGGTAAGGTTATCGACAAATCCGACGAAAAGAAGTTGAATATTCCTCCTAATCGGATTGAATCAGTTAATGTACTGAAAGGCAAAGCAGCTACCGATAAATACGGTGAGCAAGGCGAGAATGGTGTCGTGGAGATCACGACCAAGAAGGAAGCCAGCGCCATTTTCAAGAAAACTGATCCGAACAAGGAGGTCGTAGTGGAGGGTCGCCGCATCGAGCACGATGAAGCGGACCAAAAGACCACCGTAACCGGTAAGGCTGAGATCAGGTTGAAAGACAAAGAGGATTCCGAGCGTCCTTTATTCGTCATCGACGGCGAGAAAATCGGGAACAAAGACCAGACGGAGCTCTTACAATCCATCGACCCGAATGACATTGAATCCATTAACATACTTAAGGATGAATCCGCTACCGATAAGTACGGTGAGGATGGTAAAAATGGAGTAGTGGAGGTATTTACCAAGAGCGGAGCCAGCAAGCTGAAGAAAGATAAACCAGCCGGGACCATGGTAAAAGTGAAACCAGCTGAATCGACCAAAGAAGAACCCACTCAGCAAATTGCTCTGGAGGAACTTACGGAAGAAGCACCTGCCAGGGATCTTGGCTTCACTCTGTTCCCTAATCCGGCTAATGAAACGGTACGGGTACAATTTAACGTGCCTGCCGGTGCTTCCGCTGCGGTTAACCTTTCCGTTTACGATGCCGAAGGAAAGCTGGTCAAAGTACTTCGCAATGGCAATATGCAGCCTGGCCCGCATCCGATTGACGTTGCGCGATCTGATGTCGGTGCTGCTGGTACCTACTGGGTCCGCCTGGTGATAGATGGTACCGTACAAACCAAACAAGTGGTATTTAAATAGACAGGAATATATAGGATCCAAACTCGTTACCCGTCCCGTTCGCCTGTCTGCTGGCGAGCGGGATTTTGGGTGCACGATCCGGAGGATCGTGCACCCAAAATTATTGCTTTTTGCTCCGCGTGACTAGAGGACCTACTGTCGGCAGTAGGTCGGTCCGGAGGACCGACTTCCTACATCAACTGAATCAAATCGTACTGCGTAATGATATGATGCTCCCCCGCTTTATCGGTTGCGATTACCGCCGGCATCTGCCGGTTGATGTATTTGCGCAGTTGGGTAGCTGCCAAATCATCTTCGACCATGGGTAGGGGTGCTCCCATGATATCCGCCACGGTCGCCTGACCGTTTTCCGACATCTTTTCCAGCATGTAACTGAGCACGTCGCTTTCGGTGAGAGAGCCGACCAGCTTGCCGTCTTCCATGACGGGTAGCTGGGAGATGTCGTGGTCCTTCATCAGGGTAAAGGCCTGCTGGATGGATTCCTGTTTTTCGACCGAGATGAAGCCCCGTTTCTGCTTGCGGGCAATGAGATCACGCACGCGTAGTTCGGTGTCGAGGAAACCCCGTTCCCGCATCCAGTCGTCGTTATAGATCTTGCCGACGTAGCGGCTGCCGTGGTCGTGGATAACTACCACCACCACATCGTCGGGCGTCAGTTTATCCTTGAGCTGATGCAGTCCCGCGATGGCCGAGCCGGCGGAATAGCCCAGTAATATGCCTTCTTCGCGGGCCAGACGGCGTGCCATGACGGCCCCGTCCTTATCGGTTACTTTTTCGAAGTAATCAATGATGTCAAAATCGACATTCTTGGGAATGATATCCTCGCCGATACCTTCGGTGATGTAGGGGTATACCTCCTTCTCATCAAACTCTCCGGTCTCGTGGAATTTTTTGAAAACGGATCCGTAGGTGTCGACTCCCCAGACCTTGACGTCGGGATTTTGTTCTTTGAGGTAGCGCCCCGTACCGGAGATCGTCCCCCCGGTACCAACTCCCACCACCAGGTGCGTTACCTTGCCGTCGGTCTGTTTCCAGATCTCGGGACCAGTACTTTCGTAATGGGCGGTACGGTTGCTGAGGTTGTCGTATTGATTGAACCAGTAGCTGTTGGGAGTCTGCTCGCTGAGGCGACGGGCTACCGAATAGTAGGAGCGTGGGTCGTCAGGGGCTACGTTGGTAGGGCAAACGATCACTTCCGCGCCTACGGCCTTGAGCAGGTCAATTTTTTCCTTAGACTGCTTATCGCTGGTAGTGAAAATACACTTGTATCCCTTTACGGCTCCGGCAATGGCTAGTCCCATGCCCGTGTTCCCGCTGGTACATTCGATGATGGTGCCGCCGGGTTTGAGGTCGCCGCGGGCTTCGGCATCTTCCAGCATTTTCAGCGCCATGCGATCCTTGATGCTGTGGCCGGGGTTGAAGGTTTCGACTTTCATGAGCACCTTGGCGGGAATGCCTTCCACGGTGCGGTGTAATTCAACGAGTGGGGTATTACCAATGGTCGACAGTATGTTGGTATGGATATCCATAGTGTAATTTTAACGATTTGCGTACGTGGGGTTATTTATAGTATTGAATTTCAACGAAGAATTCCGGGTCTTTGGCTCCGAGCAGGCGCGCACAGCGCGAACTCATGACCATCAGAATGTTGGGTGGGGTGGAGCGCGGTATGCGTCCGACCACCTTGGCGTAGATGTACCGACTCTTCATCGGGTTTGTGATGCGAAGGTACGAATCCAGGGGCGCTTCGTCGTGCAGCACATAGAAATTTCGCGAATCTTTTTCCGCCTCCCATAAGGCGGCACCCGATTGCTCGTATTCGCGTTTCCCTTCGGCTACATAACGCTGTACGTGGCGTGCCAGTTCGTAGTTCTCGCGAAAGAGCGGATGTACTTGCCCCTGCCGCAATTCCCGGGGTATGCCCGAGGTACTGAGCCAGCCCACGAAGTAGCGCTGACCTACTTTGAGGGTTCCTTCCCAGTTTTCGAGTCGCTGGTGCACGCTGTCGATGGGCATTTTAAAGAAGCGCTTGCTCAGGCCGTACACGGTATCCCCCGGGCGCACCCGGTAGTACAGGGGCGCGTAGGCCCAGCGATAAAAGGTGTCGGGCTTGACCCGGACGATGGCTTTGGTGGGGATGGGGATCTGTACCTGCTGGTCGAGGGCCAGGCCATTGCCGAGACCCGGATTGAAGAACTTCAACTCCTGGGTAGTCAGCCCGTAGAATTTGGCGAGGCTGAACAGGGTTTGCCCGGCTACTACGGTATGGGTGGTCATCATCTCGCCCGGACCGATGGAGAGGTACAGGGTGTCGTGCGGGCGCAAATAACGCAGGGAGTCACCCGTATCACTTTTTCCCGTAAAGGGAATACACAAAAGAAAAAACAGTAGGGGTCTCATAGTATGTGGTTTAAAACCCATCTCACGCCCGTCCGCTTCGCGGTTCTCTCGCTTCAAGATCCACTGGATCTTGATCGCAGGCGAATCGCTCGTTCACCCTTCCCTTAGCAAAGGGAAGGGCCGGGGATGGGTTTTACAAAATTAGTAGTATCTATGGTTCGGAAAAATGAGGGGAATGTCTTTTTTGTGTTGCTGACCAACAAATCAACAAATCTATGCAGGTATTAGCCGTGATTCCGGCCCGCTACGGGTCAACCCGCTTCCCGGGAAAGCCTCTGGTGAAATTGGGGGGTAAAACCATTATCCAAAGGGTATGGGAGCGGGCCCGTGCTATGGATTGTCTGGATCAGGTAGTGATAGCTACCGATGACCAGCGCATTTACGATCATGCTCAGGAGGTGGGAGCCGAAGTGCAAATGACGGCTGATACCCACCGCTCCGGTACTGATCGCATTGCCGAGGTGGCGCAGGACTGGCCCGATTACGAACTGGTGATCAATATTCAGGGGGATGAGCCCTTTGTGCGGGAAGATCAGGTGGAAGCCCTGGTCAGGGTATTGCAGCGCACCAATGCCGAGATCGCCACCCTTGCCAGGCAATTGGCACAGGAAGAAGACCTGTTTAACCCGAATGTAGTGAAGGTGGTGTTTAACCGCCGCAACGAGGCCATGTATTTTAGTCGGTCGACCATCCCTTACATCCGTGATCTGGATAAAAAAGAATGGTTTGCTGAACAATGTTTCTATCAGCACCTTGGTATGTATGCCTTTCGTCGGGATGTCCTGCTGGAGGTGACGGCTTTGCTGCCCTCCCGCTACGAACAGCTGGAGTCGCTGGAGCAACTCCGCTGGCTCGACTACGGTAAGCGCATCCAGGTAGCGCTGACCGATCAGCCCGGAATTGGCATTGATACGCCCGCCGACCTGGAGCGGGCCGAAGCATATCTCAAAGAGCATGGAACAAGCTAAAAGATATCGCCGTCGCTGGTTAATCCGCGCTCCGGTCGGACTGGCCACATTCGGATTCGGGGCCTGCCTGGTAGCCGAGGCGGCCATGAAAAAATATAGCGGTGCCGGCACCTGGGAATGGGTCCTGTGGGGGACCGTCGCCCTGGTGGTGCTGAATACCGGTTTGAGCCTCTTTGGCGATGCCGTGTTACAACGGGCCCGCTACGAACGCGCACTCGAAAAGCAGCCGGCATGAATTACTGCAGCAATTGCGGATCGGATCAGTTGGATTTTGTCGTTCCCGCGGGCGATAACCGTCCCCGCTTTGTGTGTCCGAATTGCTCGGTGATCCACTATTCCAATCCCAAAATAGTGGCCGGTTGCCTGCCCGTCATTGGTGATCAGGTACTACTGGCGCGCCGGGCCATCCACCCCCGCAAAGGTTACTGGAACGTACCTTCCGGCTACCTGGAAAATGGCGAGACTGTGGAAGAAGGTGCCCTGCGTGAAGTGCGGGAAGAGGTAGAGGCGGAACTGCGTCTGATCGGCATGCACAGCCTGTACAGTATTCCGCACATCAACCAAGTCTATATTCATTTCCTGGGCGAATTACCATCTGCCGATGCCTTTGGCTGCGGGGAGGAAAGCCTGGAAGCGCAACTTTTCCGGGAAGAAGATATTCCCTGGGAGGAGATCGCCTTTACCTCCTCGACCTTTAGCTTGCAACATTATTTTGCCGATCGCAAATCCGGTGAGCACCGCCTGCACCGGGGTGTACTGGAACGCCGTGAGGATCGCTAGCGCTTTTCCAGGTACATGATCTTTTCTGAAAAGTAGTACACCACGTTGAAGTCAAGCAGCAGGGCCTGACCGATCAGTCCGTCGCCGGTGCTCCGGTTCCCAGCTTTGATGTTGATGGGATCGATGGTCAGCACAGTGGGTACCCGTTTCCACTCGGATGAACCGATGCGTACCCGTTGTAATTTAGTACGTATGTTGGTCGTGATGGTGGGTTCGGCCGAACCGCCGCCCACTTTGCGGTATTTCCCGATTGCATCGAGCAGCCCGTACGCCTTGATCGTCCGGTTATTCAGAACCATGTAATCGGAGGCTCCCGTATCCACCGTTAGCTCCAGTTGCATGGTGGTATCCTTATGTTCCACTTCTACGGGTACCGCAATGTGGTTTTGGTTGAGGGGGAACATATCGATCCGTTCTCCATCCCCGGCATATTGAAACGCTTTGGAATCATAGAGTCGCAAAACCGCATCATTCAGGTCGGTTTCCAATACGAAGAGTGCAAACAGATCGTAGCCCATGATCAGGTCGATGTGGTACCCGATCAATTCCGAGAGGTGCTCCAAAGGAATAGCGTCGATGGTCAGGCCTTCGATGATCAATCCACCAATGTTCAATTTGTTATTGGTGAAGGTTTTGCTTTCCACGGTTTTTCCCGAGGTGTGGATGCGTGCGGTACCGGAGGCAACCAGGTTCAATTTATCGGCTGTCACCGGGTCGATCACCGTCACGCCGGCCCCGGAATCGAACATGATATTCAGCGGCTCCGATCCATTCACCGACGCCCGGAAGAAGATGAGGTTTTCCTGGATGGTAATGGGTACACTGGCCAGGGGGGTATTAGCTTTCGCCAAAAAAGGCAGGCATAAGAGAAGCAACAGGTAGCGGTACGACATGGGCTTTGGTTTTATCAGAAGATAGGGGATGTAGAGGAGTTTATAATTTTTAATGTTGAATTTTTAATTTTTTCTGGGAGATTGGTGAATTAATCCAAAATCCAGCATCCAAAATTCAGAATCCAGCATTACAAAAGAGGGGCTGGAACCGAACCAGTGGTTTTGGTAGCTTGCAAGCTGATTGTGGTCGATCCAGCCCTGCCTGCGCCCTTACGGGCTTCTGCGGCCGCAGAAGGATCGACATCCTTACGATAAGTCCTTCAAATCCCGTTTCGTGCGGTCCGACTCCTCGGTTCCTGTATTTACGGTGCTTTCCGGCTCGAAGAGCATGATTTTGGCTTCGGCTTTGGTGAAGGGACGATGACGTACCCCGCGTGGGATAACGACGAATTCACCTTCGGTTAGCTCCAGGGTTTGATCCTCGAGTTCGATGAAGAGGGTGCCATCGATGACCAAAAAGCCTTCGTCCTCATTGGGGTGATCGTGCCAGATGAAGTCGCCGTCGACCCGGGCGATCTTGACCAACTGGCCATTGAGGCGTCCGATGATGTGGGGACTCCAGGTCTCGGAGAAGGTGCTGTAGGCTTGTTGGAGATTGATCTTTTGAATGGGCATGGTGAGTGGTAAAACCCTCCCTCCAACTCCCTCCCTTTTCAAAGGGAGGGAGGGTTGTTTTCGAGGGACAGTTGTCAATTTAAATAAATGTATTCTTCGATAGCCCCTTCCCTTACGAAAGGGAAGGGAAGGGATGGGTTTTAATTCCCCCGCGTGGCCGGCGTATTATACGGCGGCTTGGTAACCGTAGGCAGAGGGTTTTCGCGCAGGAGGCGTAAGACCTCCTGGACGGCCCGCTTCAATTGGGGATCCTCTCCGTTGGTGAGGGCCCGGGCATCCTGGCGTACGGGGATGTCGGGCGCTACGCCCTCATTCTCCGCAACGTACACATTGTTGATCGGATCGAATACGGCATTATCGGGCGCTGTGAGGCGACCGCCGTCGACCATCAGGTAGTGGGTGCTGGATTTGACCAGGCCACCCCAGGTGGTCGCACCGATGAGCGGACCGGCTTCCTGCTGACGGAAAACCCAGGGGAAGAAATCACCGCCCGAACCGGCGCGTTCGTTGATCAAAAGTGCTTTTGGGCCCAGTACGCCCGCGGGTAACTGGAAGGGTTTGCCATTGGGCACCTCGTTGGTCAGACCGGCGCGGAGGGAACGGGTCATCAGATCGACCATATAGTCATCCAACAGACCACCGCCGTTGAATCGCTCATCGATCACGGCTCCCTCTTTGTCTTGTTGGGCAAAGAAGTAGCGGTTGAAGGATACAAATCCGGGTCCGCCCGTGTTGGGGACCCAGACGTAGGCCAGGCGTCCGTCGGAGAGGCTGTCGACCAGGCGACGGTTGTCCTCTACCCAGGCGCGCTGGCGCAGGGCGCCTTCGTTTCTGATGGGCTCTACCGTTTCGGTCCAGTGATCATCAAAGCTTGCTTCGTCGTTGATGTGGAGGACCGTCTGGCGGCCGCGCGTGCCGTCGAGTAACTCGAAAGGATTCATATCGGCCGTCAACTCGGTACCGTTGATTCCCACGATGTAGTAGCCTTCCTGCATATTCATGCCGGGACGATCAAGGGGAGATGATAAGCGCGGATTCCAGCTTTCGGTGGTGTAGATGCGTTCTACCCTCCAGCGTCCGTTGGCGGCTACCAGATCGGCACCCAGCAGACCTACTTCGGAGTTGTCGGTTTCGGGGTAATCGCCGCCGCCCACAAAGCTGTGACCCACGGATAGCTCTCCGTTCATCATATCCAGGATATAGGTCAGGTCGTCGCGGTGGCGTACGTGATCCACCAGTGGGCTGTAGCGTTCGTATACCTCATCCCAGTCGCGTCCATGCATATTAGGGTCGTAGAAATAGTCCTCCTCGTAGCGGTAGGCTTCCTCAAAGATCTGACGCCATTCGACCATGGGGTCTACTTTCTTCTGGATATCTACCCGTACGGCTTTGCCGCTCTTACCATTGGGGCCACCGGTCTTGGCTACTGTCCAGCGGGGACCGGCTTGCATCAGGATGCTCTTGCCATCGGCAGATACGGAGAACTGACGAACGCCGTCCATGAATTCCTTGGCTTCTCGATCCTTCAATACAAACTTATGCAAGGTGGAAGCGAAGCTGCCAGGCTTGCGTTCGGCCAGAAAAAGGGTGCCTTTCGGTCCGGCGGCGGTAGCTATGTAGTTTCCACTGGAAATGGGCAGGGCAATGGTGCGGCGTTCCAGGCGATCATAGTCGATCGCGATACCGGTGTCCTCTTCCTCGGCTTCTTCTTCGCTTTCATTTTCCTCTTCGGCTTCCTTCTCTTTCTCCATCTCTTTTTCGGGCGTTTCTTCTTCTACCTTTTCCTCGTCACTGCGAGGGATGAAGGGGGATTCTTTGCCCTCCTGCAGCACGATCACGTAGGGTTCGTAGTCGGGGTCGGCCTGGATGGAGCTGGTGTTGGCCCATCCGGAACCCAACGCCAGGTCGGTACTGGCCACAAAATAGAAATGGGTGCCGTCGCGGTCCCAGGCGGGAGCCGACGCATCGGCGAAGGGATTGGTGAGGGCACGGCTGTCACCGGTCGAACTATCCCAGACCCAAATGCGCTGGAGGTTGTTATCGCCCGATTTGACGTAAGCCAGTTTTTTGGAATCCGGGGCCCAGGTCAATCCGGTGCGGGAGCGATCCAGGTTGTTACCGCCCACGTCAATGGTTTGGACGGATGCATTGTCGATATCGACTACCCGAATACGCACATCGTCGTCGGCAAAGGCCAGGTATTGTCCATCGGGTGACCAGACCGGGCTCCAGGCCAGATTGGACTCGCCAATGTCGATGCGGGTAGGGTCGCCCATACCGTCTTGCGGTCCGAGGTAGAGCGCGTAGCCTTCCCCACCCATATCGCTGAACCAGGCAATTTTATCGCCCTTGGGCGACCAGATCGGACGGCGATCGGCGGCATCAGAACTCTGGGTCAGGTTGCGGGGATCACCGTATTCAACCGGTACGGTGAAAATGTCGCCCCGTGATTGCATCAGCACCCGCTTACCGGTAGGAGAGAGGGACACGGATTGGGCGCGATTGCTCACATCTTCCCAGTGGGGAGCTGCCCATGGAAAATCCCCCTGTACCGTGATGGTCAGTTTTTCGGTGTCACCACTTTCGGGATCAACCATATGAAGATAGCCATCCTGCTCAATGATCAGGCTACTGCCATCAGTATTAAGCCATTTGACGTCGGTACCTTCGAGGTCGGTAACCTGGCGCAAGTCTTCGGTGTCGGGGTTGTAAGCCCAGACGTTCATGATCCAGTCCCGATCAGAGAGGAAGAATACTTCGTCACC
>JASBTH010000580.1 GCA_030148525.1 Saprospiraceae bacterium
CGGACGGGTGCGGAAGGTGAAAAACTCGGTTCGTTTGGCCTCGGCGGTGATGGCAAGTCCGCGGGATGCGTAGTTCACACTGGTGTAGAGCACCGATCCGTCTTCATTGATGAAGCGATCACCCACCACTTCTTCCCCGTCGATAATGCGCAGGCCGAAGGGATCGATCATGGCGTCTTCGGTTTTGTAGGCGGCTTCCACATACCAGCTTATCGGGCCTACACTCAGGGTATTGTACAGGGTGAAAGCGTAGGTGTTGTAGTTGGGCACAAAGGCCTCTTCGGGCCGATAGGTGTTCAATACGGCCACCAGAGCGTCCATACTGTTGTCGTCGAGGGTGCGATTCATGATTCCGAAGCCGGGGGCCAGACTGATCAGCTGCTTTTTATCGGCAAAGAGAAAGCCGTCCAGGTTAATGCCTTTCAGGATGGATTCGTAGGCATCGAAGAGTTGCTTTTGCCGTCCGGTAAAGGCCTTGACGATCCAGTCGGGCGAAAATTCGTATTGGGCGCGGATGCCGTAGAGGGCGTTGTCGATGAGCAGGGGGCGCTCTTCGTAGGCCCGGAAGATGAGGCCGCTGCCGATTTGATCGTAGATGTAGCCCACGGTCAGGTCCAGTTTGTCGATCTGCTTGCGGACCGACCACATGCCAATTCCCTGATCGGTATAGGAGGCGGTAGGGTTCAGCAGGTTGGAATTATTGAAGAGGTCGAAGCGGATGGCCACATCGAATCCCCAGTTAGAGTAGTTCAGGTTGAGCCAGGCGTCGGCACCGTACAGTTGCCGGTCGTACTGTGGAATATTGGCGGCTCCGATCAGGCTGTCGCGGATGAAGAAGTTGGTCTGCGCCTGAAAGTTGCCGTTCAGGCGTCCGCCATTGTTCTGGCTTTTTGCCGATAGGCAAACCGAGAAAGCGGTAATAAGTAGGAGTACAATTCGTTTCAAATTAACAACCAGTTTTGCAAGACGGCCAAGGGTAGACGGTTTACGATGGACGGTTGACGGTCTGAATGTCCCTGATTATAAAGTATTGCATATCGATTATAGCCATTAATAAGGACTCGGGAGCCAGGTTAACTGTCGATAATTTCTGTTGGCGTAAAAATCCTACACTTTTAAGTAGAATGCATCTAAGCCAACAGAAATTATCGACGGTCCAAGGCTTGTGCTTTAAAAAAAACAAACGTCTTGATTTATAACTGGGGAAACCGCCACCATTGAAAAAAATAGCCGTTCCTACCCGTCCTAGTCCTGATTGGGACGTAGAAGGGAGCCGTCAGCCGTTCAAAAATAGAATTTGTTTCGGCGAAAGCCGTACATTCGGAACTCAAATATATACGAACTATGCGACTGTATCTGACCCTTGTCCTTGCCGCTGTGCTTCCTTTTTTGGCGAAAGCCCAAAAGCAATTACCCGATGTGACCGTCCGCACCATGGCCGGCCAGTCGTTGTCCATTACGGAGATTTTGGAGGAAGAACAGCCCGTTATCCTGAGTTTTTGGGCGAGCTGGTGTAAGCCCTGCCACCGCGAGCTCAACGCTTTTCAGGAAAACCTGGGCCAGTGGCAGGAGCGCTTCGGGGTGAAGATCGTCGCCGTTACCATCGATACCCGGCGGCAACTGGCGCGGGCCAAATCCATCGCCGCTACGGAGGGCTGGGATTTTACCTTCCTCAGCGACCAGGATAATCAACTCAAGAACGCCCTGAATTTCCAGGCCATCCCGCGGACCTATCTGTTGGCGCCGGATGGTACCATCGTGTACGAATCCAATGGGTACGTTCCGGGCGCGGAGAAGGAATTTGAACGTAAACTCGTCGAATTACAAAATGAGTAAGTTCCTCGAATGTCGAGGAAGACGGTTTACGATAGCCGGCTCACGGCTTACGGTTTTCTTCTTTGAGAATTCGTTGCCTGGCCCGGATAAGGTTTTTTAATATGGTCCAAGGAAGACGGTTTACGATAGCCGGCTCACGGCTTACGGTTTTTTTCTTTCTGAATCTGTTGCCTGGCCCGGATAAGGTTTTTTAACATGGCTATGGTATGATTGGCTTCTTCATTAATAGGTCAGCCACCTCATTTGATAGATATTCAACTTCCTGCGCGATTAGGATTTGGGTCATTAGCTCTGCGCAGGAACCTTTTGCAATGGTTAGGTGATGATTCGTGTGTTTGGTTGTATTCATTTCATGCCCTTCGGCGATATTGGAGGGAATGGAAATTGCTGCTCTTCTGATTTGATCCCGAAAGCCAAAATCGTTACTGAACTCTTTTGATCTTTTCGTTTCCCGGTAAATACGTACCGCAAGATTCTTCGATTTTTGCCAAACGTGCAATGATTGAAAACCCATAGTTTTTTTTCAGCAAATTGGCCCTAATTCTATTATTCCTAAAGGACAATGATCCAGAAAAAGTATCCTGGCAGATCGAGATCAATAAATAGAAGGGATTCGTATAAAATGCTGAAAATAAAGGTCCTGCAATTTGTAAATCGAAATAAGACCAAATAATTTGCCGTAATCCGTAATCCGTAATCCGTAATCCGTAATCCGTAAGCCGTAAGCCGTCAAGCCAGCTCCGCCAACTCCATCCACCGCATTTCCTTCTCCTCGATCGCGTCCTTGATCGCCTGTAATTCCTGCCCGAGCTCCTTCATATCGTCGGGGGTGAGATCGGGATTGCTGAAGGCCTCTTCCGTTTTGGTTTTTTTGTCTTCGAGTTTGCTGATCTCCTTTTCGAGGCGGTTCATTTCCTTGCGCTGCTCGTAGGTGAGGGTCTGCTCTTTTTCTTGCTTTTCCTGGCGGGCCTCCTTGCGTTTTTGTTGTTCGGCCCGGTCTTCGCGGCGTTGCTCCAGATCCATTTGGCGCTGGATGTCCCGGTATTCGGTGTAGGAACCGTTGAAGTCGCGGATTTTGCCCTTACCTTCGAAGACGAAGAGGTGCTCCACGATCTTGTCCATGAAATAGCGGTCGTGGGTGACGATCAGGACACAGCCGGGGAACTCCATCAGGAAGTCCTCCAGGACGTTGAGGGTCATGATGTCGAGGTCGTTGGTGGGCTCATCGAGGATGAGGAAGTTGGGGTTGCGCATCAGGATGGTCAACAGGTAGAGGCGGCGTTTTTCTCCTCCCGAGAGCTGGGACACGTAGACCTGTTGCTGCTTGCGCGAAAAGAGGAAGCGCTCCAGCATCTGGGGAGCAGTGAGCTTCTGCCCCTTTTCCATGGGAATGTACTCGGCAATGTCGGTGACCACGTCGATCACGCGCTGGTCTTCCGCCAGGTTCATGCCCGCCTGGGTGTAGTAGCCAAAGACAGTGTTACCGCCTACGACCACCTTGCCGCTGTCGGTGCGGATCTCTTTGGTGAGTATTTTAAGGAAGGTGGTCTTACCCACGCCGTTGGGGCCTACGATGCCGACCCGCTCGCGCTTGCGGAATTTGTAATTGAAACCCTCCAGTATCTTTTTATCGCCGAAGGATTTACCCACGTTGTGCAGCTCCAGGATCTTCTTGCCGAGGCGCTGGCCTTTGACGTCGATCTTGATCTCGCTGTCGATGCGTACGCCACTGAGTTTGTCTTCCAGTTTTTCGAAGGAGGTGACCCGAGACTTGGCCTTGGTGCCCCGGGCTTTGGGCTGGCGGTTGATCCACTCCAGCTCGCGTTTGTAGAGCTTTTTGCTTTTGTCGAGGTCGATGGTCTCGTTGTCGTGGCGGGTCGATTTCTTGTGCAGGAAGTCGGAGTAGCTGCCCGTGTAGCGGTACAGGTCGCCCCGGTCCAGCTCCAGGATTTCGTTGCATACCCGCTCGAGGAAATAGCGGTCGTGGGTCACCATCAGCAGGGTGAGGTTGGGCTTTTGCAGGTATTCCTCCAGCCATTCGATCATATCGAGGTCGAGGTGGTTGGTGGGCTCATCGAGGATGAGGAATTCCGGCTCATCGATGATCAGCTTGGCCAGGGCCAGACGTTTTTTCTGACCACCGGAGAGCATCTTGACCGTCTTATCGAAATCGGTGATATTCAGTTTGGTCAGCACCTCTTTGATACGCGCTTCGAAGTCCCAGGCTTTGAGGTCGTCCATGCGGGTGACAGCCTTTTGCATGCGCTCCACCTGCTCGGGGTGGAGCATGGCTTCTTCGTAGGCCTTGGTGGCCTGGATCATGGGGTTGTCGGAATCAAAGGCGGCTTCCAGTACGGTATGATGTTCGTACAGGTCGGGTTCCTGCATGAGCATGCCCAGGCGCACGCTTTTGTGCAGCTCTACTTTGGCGTTTTCGCCTTCGGGCGGCTCCTGCCCGGTGATGACGCGCAGCAGGGTGGATTTCCCCGAGCCGTTCTTGGCCACCAGGGCCACCTTCTGCCCCTGGCTGATCTGCAGGTTCAGGTTGTCGAAGAGCACCTTCTCTCCGTACGATTTGGTCACATTTTCCAGGCTGAGGTAGTTCACGTATGCTGCTTTTTTTGACGACTGGTGAATATACAAAACTAGGGATTGCCGGAACAAACTGTTTGCGTTGGATGATCGAGACCATCCAACGCAAACAGTTTGTTCCGGCGGATATTTTGAAAAGTTCCGTTTTTATTTTATATTAATTAATAATAAAACCCAGTTACTATGAAATTCCTCTTAGGCGTATTTCTATCCATCTTTCTTCCATTGACTATTCTTTACGGGCAAGTCGACCAATTGTATTCATTTTTATCTCCACAAAGCACTCTCCTCGGGAAAGAAGCAAAACAATTGTATAATGAATTAGGAAAACCTGAAAATAACCCTAATATCAAGGAGAGCTATATTGTCGCTTTTGATGCGTTTGAAAAGAAAGAAACCATTCACTTTTCCTTGAATGTCCCCGGAAACAATAGTACGCTCTATCTAGAGTCAAATACCTATTTTAGAGAGGAAACAGAATTAGAAGGATTGTCATTAGTTTTTGATGTATGGGGAGGAAGTATTAGTGGGCCGCGACAAACCGGTTCCTTTATGCTGGTAAGGAGTGGTCAGGGACTTGTTAGTGGATTTCTTCAATTTAATGGCACCTCCTATGCGTTTCAGCCTATCGATTTTGGAGTATCCTTATTGCAGGAAACCAGAGTAGTAAATCCTCACCTGACTTGTGGCACCAATTCCCCCGTCGAGTCAGGGTTCAACAGTATTTCCCAGAGTACATCGCCATTTTGTGACCCTCCGCCACCTGAATTCCAATGCCGAAAGCAATGGGTTATTTTGGACTGTTGGTCGCAAGGGTTGGTTGATTCTCTTTACGAAAAATATTCAGCTTACAGCCATCCTTTTTATAACCTGGATGCATATTACGTAACGCAGGATAAAATTCAGGGCCGGTTGAGTTTCTTGCAGCTATTAGCTAATAATAATATTACCGGGATAAATATTACTTGGTACGGTCTAAATGTTGACTACCCTAATCTCTATACAGGAAATATAACGAATGATCGATTGACCTTCCAGCAACAAGCAAGTCAATTATATTCAACATATCAGCAAGATCGGGCAATCTTATCCACTCATGGGGACTACGGGAATGTGTACGGAGAAGCGGAAATTCCGGTGTCGTCTTCTGGATATAACGCAAGCCTGGATGATGCAGCAATAACGGTTCATTGGTACGTGAATGGCCCGCGGTTTACCTATGCTCATGAGTTAGGACATTTGATGGGGGCTAGGCATGATAATATCGACCCGACAAATGATCCATTGATTTGTGCGCATGGATACAAATCCGCTCAAGTTATTACATTAATGTCGGGGATTTCTTCGGCCGAAATTTTAGCGGGAGAAAGCCGAATTTTATTCCTTTCTAACCCTGATCAAAACGTAGGTGGTAATTTTATTGGTACCAATAACCGGAACAATAAAATAGTTGTTCACAATGTCCTTTGTGATAACATTTATTCATCAGGCGTAAGTGTTAAACGAAAAATACTTGACTTATCAGATGAAAATAATGTAAAAATAAACATGTATCCAAATCCAATGGATGACCTTTTAACTATAGTAAGTCGTATTCCTTTCTTTCAGGTTAAGATCATAAGTATTGATGGATTTTTACTTGAAGACTTTATTATGTAAGGTATGGTCACTAATTTTAAATTAAAAATGGGAAAAATTAATGAAGAGGTTATAGTGGTCCAGGTTTTCCATGCGAATGGGATTGATACTCGAACAATATATAAAAAATGAAAAATTATTTAATAATATCAATGCTTTTTGGTTTGCTAATGTGTTTTTCTTGTACCAAGGATATGGAACTAAAAGCACGCAACACACTTAGCGAAATTATTAAAGGGAAATGGACGTTATCAGAAGCCATCAGTCCCATTAATTATGGTGACCGGAGCTGGCATCCTATTTCTGATGGCGGTGAAACGGTTTTTGATGAAAATGGCAATTACTCCTTTTATTTTAGTGGGCAATTGATTGAAACAGCTCCTTATTCGGTGAATGATTCTGATTCGGTGATTATAGTGGAGGAACCGGCATTTGCCCATTGGAATATAACTGTCTTTGCACGTGATTCCTTTATACGGCAAATCGAAACGGATGAAGGATTTGAAAAAATGAAATACATTCGATTAGACTAAATGAAAACACCCACTATATCTATCTACGTAATTCTTCTCCTTTTTTTGGGTTGGTCATGTGCCAAAGAAATGGTGCAAGATAGTGAATTACATCTCGACGAGATTGTCTATGGCACCTGGGAAATCCGGCAGCAAAAAAGCACATTGTTATTCCAGAATGAAGCATGGAATGACCTTAATCCGCCTTACTCGATCTATTCCTTCTTTTCTGAGCGAGATAGCTTTTCTTTGGTGTTAGGTAATGGATCGGTATTGAGTGCTGGCCAATTTGAAGTGTCTGTCACCGACTCCCTGATCACTTTTTTTCCTCGATTTGGCATGCAAACTTATGAGGTGACCTACTTTGATGAAAATCAGATCGATTTGTTCATCGATACGGATGAAGGTCCGGAAGGGCGAAGACTGGTACGTAGATAATTATCAATAGTGAGCACACTTGTGTAATACGTCAACTATGAGAAGATTACTGCTCCTCCTTTTTGTTGTATTGATTTCCTGTACGAAGGGGGAATTTACGGAGCAGCCGCTATTGCTGAGCGAGGTAATTTACGGTTCTTGGCAAATTAGAGAATCCATCAATGTCCAAAATTATGGTGACAGGGAATGGCATGTTGTTTCCTTCCTGGAAAACAGGGTAACGTTTTCGGAGGATAATCAATACACCTATTATTATCAAGACCAATTATTTGAAACAGCTACTTTTGAGGTAAATGATGGTGATTCTACGATTGAACTCTCTGCACCTATTCGGAATGAATGGTTTGTAGAAGAATTTTCAGAAGAGCAATTTATTGTCCGGTTTGATACCGATGAAGGCGTAGAAAAATACAAATACGTTCGATTGGATTAAGCCCGTTTCCCCAAACAGAAAAGCCCGGCTGCAGCACACTGCAGCCGGGCTTTTCTGTTTGGGGAAACAATCTCTTAGGACGCTTTCTCCATATCCTGGAGCACCTGGATGGTTTCCTTGATGTAAACGTCCGTCTCGACGCCCTCGATGAACTCTTTATTACGAGCCTTAGCTTTCTCCGAAGCGTTGATCATCTCCATATCGGCGCTTGGGTTTTTGGCACCCGAGATGACTACATTGTCGAATAAGGCACTGAAGGCTTTGCTTTCGGCTTTCTGCTCGGCCAGTTCCGCCCGGTAGGTTTCCAGGTGGAGGCTGTACTTGGAGTCTTCCCGATCTTTTTCCAGATCCTTAGCGCTGGCCAGGATCTCCTGGAAAACGGAATTTTGCGATAAGCGCTGAGCACTTTGCTTAGCCAGTGCCTGGGTGTTTTCCACCTGGTAAACGCTCTGGTCGTAGGGTACCGGTTCAATCTCGGTCCAGGCCAGTGGGTAATCTTCTTCACGCTCACCGGTTTCGATGTAGTGGTAGCGGTCGGGCAGCACTACGTCGGGGATGATACCTTGTAACTGATTGGATTCACCCGTGATCCGGAAGAATTTCTGGGTGGTCAGTTTGATCTCGCCGAGTGGCTTGATGTCGTCCATGCCGCGCACGGCGCGGTCGAGCGGGAAGAAGCGTTGCACCGTTCCCTTACCGAAGGTAGCTTTGCTACCCACGATCACACCGCGGTTGTAATCCTGAATGGCACCGGCCAGGATTTCGGAGGCCGAGGCGCTGAAGCCGTTGGTCATCACGGCCAGGGGTCCGTCGTAGACGACCTTGGAATCGGTGTCGCGGTAGATCTCCGGATCGCGGGTGCGGTATTTGGCCTGTACGATGGGACCGCGCTCGATGAAGAGGCCGCTCATGCGGACCACTTCCATCAGGGAACCACCGCCATTATTACGCAGGTCGAGGATGACACCATCCACACCTTCGGATTTCAGTTTTTCCAGCTCAACAGCTACGTCTTTGGCGGCAAAGCGTCCGTCGGGATCGTCGAAGTCGGCGTAGAAACTGGGAAGGAAAATGTACCCCACTTTGCTGCCGGGCTCGTTCCCGTCGAGGATGAGTGAGCGGGCGAAGGTTTCTTCAATATTAACGACATCGCGAACGATGCTGATCTCTTCCTGGGTGCCATCTACTTTGCGGATGGTTAGGCGTACCACCGTACCCTTTTCACCACGGATCTGTTGCACCACATCATCGAGCGCCCAGCCGGCTACGTCGATCCAGTCGCCTTCTTCACCCTGGGCTACTTTCAGGATCAGGTCTTTCTCATCCAGCTCTTTTCCCTGCCAGGCGGGGCCACCGGTAACGATCTCGCTCACCTGGGTGTATTCACCGTCGTTGGTGAGGCGGGCACCAATACCCTCCAGTTTACCCGACATGCGAATGTCGAAGTTCTCCTTGTCGATGGGCTTATAGTAGTTGGAGTGGGGATCGAACAAGCTGGTTATGCTGTTCAGGTAGAAGGAGAGGCGATCCATGCGTTTGATCTGACCGATGCGTTTGAATACGCCTTCGTACATATCCCGCACCTCCTCGCGCGACTTGGCTTCGAGTTCTTCATAGGTTTTGACCTCTTTGCCTTTTTCTTTGTCTTGCTCCTGGCGCTCCAGTTTACGGGCCAGGCGGGTCATGGTCTCATATTTCATCATCTTGCGCCATACTTCGCGGAGTTCCTCATCGTTTTTGGCGTAGCCGCGCTTTTCACCATCGAGCTCGAAGTGTTCCTTGACGGTGAAATCGAAGGGCTCAGCGAGCAATTCCGGATAGAAGGATTCGGCTTTCTTGATCCCCTTGTCGAGCAGGTCGACCGAAAGATCGAAGAAATCGTATTCGCCCGTATTGATCTGATCATCGAGTAGTTTTTCGTACACACTCAATTGCTCGATGTCGCTCTGGGTGAGGTACCGGCGGGTACCGTCGATACGATCCATATAGAAGTCGTACAGGTCCTTCGAGAAATCGTCATTGATATCTTTCGGGCTATAGTGGAGTTGGTTCAGGAAGGTCAACACGGTCCGCATAATGACCGCCTCTTTTTGGCTATTGTCAACGGGCTGCGGATAGAAGGCTGCCAGCACGAAGGTCAGTGCGACAACGGAGAAAAACAGTGGGCCTCGAAATTTCATACGTCGCTTTTTAATCAGGTGGTTGTTGATATAGTCGCCTTGTTCAAAATGAATGTCCTGTATTTAAAAAACAAGGACAGGTTCTTAAAAGTACTGAATTCAGGCGAAATTGTTTCGTCTCAGACATCTGAGACCGAATGTTTAACGCAATGCTAACAGCTACTGTTTTATAAAACGGTCATTTGGAGGCCAGAATATAGACGAGCGAGGGTTTTCTTTTGCCTTAAGGCAAAAAACAGCGGGGGAAAACAATCCTGTCGGACCGTTTTCCCCCGCTAGTAAACTACCGCTCTTGCTATATCTGTTTTCGCTGCAGCCAGGGCGGCTTGAGAAGAGAGGGTTCTGTTGAGAAAAGAAGAACTCTCTCTTCAAAAGGATCGTAGCTTCCCTCCCTTTGCAAAGGGAGGGACTGAGGGTGGGTTTTACAACATCGGAGCAATCACCAAAGCAACCACCGACATCAATTTCAGCAGGATGTTGAGTGAAGGACCGGAGGTATCCTTGAACGGGTCACCTACGGTATCACCAACCACGGCTGCTTTGTGTGGCTCGGAGCCTTTGTAATACTTCTCCCCCTGGATGTCGACACCTTCTTCGAACATCTTCTTGGCATTATCCCAGGCACCACCAGCGTTTGACTGGAAGATGGCCATGAGGACACCGGTAACGGTTACACCGGCCAGCAGACCGCCCAGCATCTCGGCTCCGCCAACGAAGCCGATTAGTACGGGTGTTACCACGGCGATCAGGCCGGGAATGACCATCTCGCGAATGGAGGCAGCGGTGGAGATCTCCACACACTTGCTGTATTCAGCTTTGCCGTCGGCAGCATCAAAGGTTTGCTTATCGGCGTCACTGTACTTGCTGTAGTCGTCACCTTTTTCGCGCATAACGGCGAGGGCCGCTTTCAGCTCGGGAATATCATTGAACTGGCGACGCACCTCTTTGATCATATCCATTGCTGCGCGTCCTACAGCACCCATGGCCATGGACGAGAAGAGGAAAGGCAGCATACCACCCAGCAGCAGACCGGCCATAACCAATGGTTTGGAGATATCGATAGCGTTGATCTGAGCTGTGGTCATAAAGGCTGCGAAGAGGGCCAGTGCCGTCAGGGCAGCGGAGCCGATGGCAAATCCTTTACCAATTGCAGCCGTTGTATTACCAACTGCATCCAGCTTGTCGGTACGCTCGCGCACTTCACCCGGCAGGTCGGCCATTTCGGCAATACCACCAGCGTTATCAGAAACGGGGCCGTAGGCATCAACGGCGAGTTGGATACCCGTATTGGAGAGCATACCAACGGCGGCGATGGCGATACCGTACAGACCGGCAAATTCGTAGGCGCCAATGATGGCTGCCGCCAAAATGATGATGGGAATAGCGGTGGACTGCATACCTACGCCCAGACCGGCAATGATGTTCGTAGCAGAACCCGTCAGGGACTGATCGACAATATTCTGCACCGGCCGGGTACCGGTACCGGTGTAGAATTCGGTGATCAGACCAATCGCCAAACCGGCAACCAGACCGAAGATGACGGCCCAGAAAACACCCATGGCGTTGTAATCAATGCCTTTAAAGCTCCAGGTAGCTGGCATGAAGTGGTTCACCAGGAAGTAGGTAGCGACCAGCATCAGACCGGCGGAGATGAATTCACCACGGTTCAGTGCTTTTTGCGGGTCACCGCCTTCCCGGACGCGTACGAAGAAGGTACCAATGATGGAGGTGAGGATACCCACACCAGCCAGTGACAGCGGCAGCAGCACGGCATTCAAGCCACCAAAGACGTTGGTGTCTTCGAAACCGGTGAGGCCGATAAAGGCCGCTCCGAGTACCATGGTACCGATGATAGAGCCAACGTAGGACTCGAAGAGGTCAGCTCCCATACCGGCCACGTCACCCACGTTATCACCTACGTTGTCGGCAATAGTGGCGGGGTTAAGGGGGTGATCTTCGGGTATACCGGCTTCTACCTTACCCACGAGGTCGGCACCAACGTCGGCAGCTTTGGTGTAAATACCACCGCCGACACGGGCGAAGAGGGCAATAGAAGAAGCACCGAAGGAAAAGCCGGTGACTACTGTAATTACTCTATTAACGTCCCAGCCCATATTCGAATAGAGCAGGAACAAAAGGCCGAGGCCAAGTACACCGAGACCAACTACGCCCATACCCATCACGGAACCACCGGCGAAGGCGATCTCAAGGGCTTTACCGAGGCCGCCGCGGGCAGCATTGGTGGTACGTACGTTGGCTTTCGTGGCTACGCGCATCCCGATGAATCCAGCCAGTGCTGAACAAATGGCACCCAGTACGAAGGACAAGGCAATCAATGGTGAAGAATCTTCCGCATCAGCGCTTACGCCAAGGAGAATGGCAACGGCGGCTACGAAAATGATGAGGACCCGATACTCCGCTTTCAAAAACGCCATGGCACCATCGGCAATGTTGGTGGCAATACGTCCCATGCGTTCCGTACCAATCTCTTGCTTAGAGACCCAGTTAGAGCGCCAGGCAGTAAACAGCAGCGCCAGGACTCCCAGTGCAGGAACCAAATACAAAATAGTTTGACCCATAATTACGTGTTCTTTATGTACAATGATAAGGCCGCTTGGTGGCCAGTAGTTTCCACAGGACCGTCCCAACAAAAATCAAGGCTTCCTTTTATTGAAGGGAAGCCTCGGGCCGGTTTCGCTCTTGACGGGCAAAACTAAGGCAAATTCCGTTTTTAACCAACAAAATTTTGGTAATACGAAGTAATCCTACCGATCGATCCAGGTAACCTTATCCGCTATGGGTGAACGAGTTCCGGGAAGATCGGGTAATTCGTGGTACCCCATGAAGAAGAAACCGAGGCACCGTTCACCTTCCTGCAGCTCGAGTAAATCGCCTGCATCGCCAATGGCTTTGGGGGAACTCCAGTAGGCTCCTATTCCGTAGGCGTGGCAAGTAAGCCACATATTCTGAACGGCACAGGCAGTGGCAGCGACTTCTTCCCACTCGGGAATTCGTTCCTGCGGATCGCGTTGCATGCAAATGGCAATTACGCAAGCCGACCGCTGGGGCTTGCGGAGGTTTTTCTCGTACTTCTTTTCGGAAAAGGATTCGGCCGGTGTGTTTTCTCGGTACCAATCGGCCAGGAAGTGCCCCAGGCGCTTCAGAGCCGGTCCGCGCAGGACGCGAAACCGCCAGGGTTCGGTCTTTTTGTGGGTGGGGGCCCAATTGGCATTCTCCAGGATCTCTTCCAGGATCTCGCGGTCGATTGAGCGGTCGATGTAGGTTGGTGGAAAAACGGAACGCCGGCTACGCAGTACTGCGGACAGATCAGATGGTTTTAATTTCAATTTTTATTGAAAGTTTTGAATTAAAGTAATATCTTATGAATGCACACCGTTTTAAGTATGCACCTCAAAAACGCCCTTATTATGAATACGACACTCCGTCGCTCTTTGTTTTGGATAGATACCGGTACCCAGGTTTTTCTTCTGCTGACCTGCCTGATTAGTGCAGTTTTACAGCAGGGGCTTGTGGCTCTGATTGGTCTGTTTTTTCTGGGAATTTGGCAACTGGGCTCTGCTCTGCTGGTCGGAGTAATTACGGGTGACAAAGTGCGCTTGCTGTACTTTGCCTGCGCAGCGAGCCTGGTGGGTTTATTTACAGCTGTATTTAAGTTTCTGTCCCCCTTGGTTTTTCCGGATAGCGAGTGGGTCTTTGCCTTACTTATAGTTTTTTCCTACCTGGCCGGTGGTTTCTACTTTGGTCTGCATTGGCAACGATCGTATCGTCCTGAGTAGGTGTAATTACCAGTAATTTTACTTATTACAGTACTTTATTCTGATGGCATGCAGTACATATTCTTTTTTCGCAAAAACACTGCCAAAAAAAGGGTAATTCCTGCCAATCTCTGAAAATGAGCGGTGGGAATGAGCTTACTTTCATACATTTCTTCAGCCTTATGTTTTTACAGCGATACTAACCAAAATATGCACAGAAACCTTGACAATTAAACATCTCCTGGTCTAACCGCCAGGGGTTTTGGGAATAGGAAGTTTGGTTGCCCTGCGATGATCTACATCGGGGGCAACTTTTTTAGTATATATCCGTATGTATAGGTTCAAAGATTCCTTGTTTCCAAACTACTGTGCACCAACAACCCTGGTTTTCCTTTTGGCTGGCACCCCAAAGCCACCCGTTATGAAGGGACTCGTTTTCACGGAGTTTTTAGAGATGGTTGAGCAACATCACGGTTTCGTGTTCACCGAAAAACTCATTGACGAGGCAGACTTGCCATCGGGCGACGCCCATACTTCAGTGGGTACCTATGACCATGCTGAAATGGTTAAATTATTGACTCTCCTTTCGGAAAACGACCAACGACTAAAAGGTTTTTCTAATATTTACGAGAATTGTCTGATCCACAAGGATGGCAGGGGCATTTGGGGGTTGTTAAGCGGAACACCTGGTTACAATACGGAAGGTGAAGTAATGGGATCGAATGGATAAACCAACTATTAAAGCAATCGCCCACCGGATTAAGCCTTCCGTTCGCATGGTTGGTTTCACCAGATTGTCGGATCACCTGCAAAATCTGTAACTTGCTAGCGTGGCCGATGGTGACGCTAAGGTCACCGAAACATACGGGCATTTCCGGAAGCATCAATCCACGATGTTGCGCCTGGTGAAAGAATTTGTCCAGGATATGGAATCGGGCACCATTACTCATCTCTAACCCTATGTATATATGAAATTTAGTTCCCTCATTGTGGATGATGATGCGATGTCTCGTAAAGCCATCGAAAAGCTCTGTAACAAAACTAATCACGTCGAGATAGTTGGCATTTGCGAAAGCGCGGAAGAAGCCATGAGTATACTGGACAGTACTTACGTTGACCTGATGTTTCTGGATGTGGAAATGCCTGGTTTGAGCGGTATTGAATTGCTTCAGGAGCTGAAGTCTCCGCCACTGGCTATTATTACCAGTTCCAAGGAGGATTATGCCTACGAAGCGTTTGAGTACCAGGTAGTGGATTACCTGAAAAAACCAGTACCCTACGAGCGCTTTATGAAGGCTATCGAGCTGGCGATTGTCACTCAGGAGAAGATCAATGCCTTCAAAAAACAATCACAGGATATCTACGTACGGCACGATGGCAAATTCGTGCGCGTACCCTTCGATGAGATCTTGTTCTTTGAAAATGCTGGTGATTATGTACGGATCAAAACAACCAACAAGAACCTGATCATCCACTCCACACTAAAGCACATTGATCAGCAATTAATGGATCCTCGCTTTTTGCGGGTGCACCGCTCTTTTATAATCAATCTCACCAAGATCGAGAATATTGAAGAGAATACCTTGGTGATCGACAAGGACGTCATCCCCATCAGCCGGGCTAATAAATCGACCCTCATGGGACGCTTGAACTTTTTGTAAATTGCAAATCTCCCGCATAGGCCGGGTAACGCAATTTGGGAAGAAGGCACGAACATGGAGCATATCTCGCAGACGGAGGAAAATTACCTGAAAGCAATTTTTAAAATTTCGGAAAAGACCGGAAAGACGGCTTCGACCAATGCCATTGCAAAGGTCATGGAGACCAGTGCTGCTTCCGTAACCGATATGGTAAAAAGGTTGACCAAGAAAAAACTGGTCCACTACGAAAAATACAAGGGAGTAACCCTGACCGAGCAGGGGCATACAACGGCCACTCACCTTGTCCGCAAACACCGGCTCTGGGAAGTGTTTTTAGTGGAGCAACTCCAATTCTCCTGGGACGAAGTGCACGAAATTGCGGAGCAACTCGAACACATTAAATCGGCGGAATTAGTCGAGCGCCTCGACGATTACCTCAACTACCCCAAATTTGATCCGCACGGGGACCCCATCCCGGATGCCGATGGTAATTTCACTTTTCGCAAACAGGTATTGGTAGCTGACCTTTCGACCGGTGAAGATGGAGTCGTTGTCGGCGTGCAGGATCACTCGCCGGCCTTCCTGCAATACCTCGAACGACTGGAACTCACCCTTGGTGCTGAACTCACCCTCCTCGAACGTTTCGAATACGATGAGTCTGTCCGTATCCAGCTCGCCAATGGCGAAGAGCAGGTGCTGTCCAAGAAGGTAGCTCAGAATTTGTTCGTGCAGAAGTAATCTGATAGTTGGATACCTTATTTCCGCTTTCCGATTTCCGCTTTCCGCTTTCGAATCACTTCTGCTTTCGGGAAAGTTGCACATGCCGTTCCAGGCTTGGCAAATCGACCATACCGCACAGTCGGCCGTTTTTATCGAATACGGGCAGAGTGTGAACCGTGGATGATTGGAGGGCCCGGTAGGCCTCCTCCAGGGTGTCAGTGGCGTACAATCGGGTAGGAACTGGCGACATGAAAGCCGTTACCGGCTGGTCGTATTGCCGGGCTTCGTGAGCTGCTTTGATCTGCCTGGGAGGGAGAATTCCGACTACGTCCTGCCATTGATTCAGGACCAGAAAGCTATGTTGCCCGTCGTTGCCCAATAGTCGAATAGCATCCTCCAGGGTGTCGGTCGTGTACAGTCGCCGGAATGGGAAACGAACGATATCCGCCACCCGGTATGAGCGTAAGTACTGTTCGGTTCGCACCATGCGGTATTCTCCGGCGGCTGCAAAAAAGACGAATCCGCCGATGAGCAGATAAAAGAAATTACCGGCATACCATACACCATAGATCATAAACAGTACGGCCAGTACCTGTCCGGTATAGGCAGCAATGCGGGTCGCCAGGTCGCGTTTCAAGCGAACCGATAACAAGGCGCGGAGTACCCGACCGCCATCCATGGGAAAAGCGGGGATGAGGTTGAACAGGGCCAGCATGAGATTGAGCATGATCAGGCCCGCCAGGAAATAATCCATTTGACTCAATCCCGTGGGAAAATAATTACCGTCCGGATTGAGCAGTATTTGAAAGAGCTGGGTGCGGTCGGAAGCTCCCAGAGTCAACAGATACGGTGAAATCAATAAGGCAATAGCCACATTGACCAGTGGCCCTGCAATGGCCACTAAAAACTCCTGGACGGGGCGTTCAGGCAAATGATCAAGACGAGCTACACCCCCAATCGGAGAAAGAATGATATCCCGGGTGTGCACCCCGTAGCGACGGGCCGTGAGGGCATGGCCGAATTCGTGTAAAACCACACAGGTAAAAAGGACCAATACAAACCCCAGTGACCACAGGATGTTGTATAGGTCCCAGCCTTGCTGGTTACCCGTGTAGAACACATACACGAAGATCAAAATAAAGCTCCAGTGTATGCGAACGGGAATCTGAAACAGGGTGGCAATGCGGAGTGCTCCGGTCATAATGGTTGTCGTATCTGGCTTCTGGTCTTATTGGTAACAACCCGAATACCCTTGGGTTTATACGACAGGAGGCAGGCGGACTCCAGGGTCCTACCTGCCTCCTGTACGGTATGTCTGGGGGCCATTATCAGGCGTTTTCCAGACTCGATTGATTGACAGTAGATATATAGGGTTGTCCCTTTAGTATGCTTCGCGAAATAACGATCTTCTGTACTTCGGAGGTGCCCTCGTATATTTGCGTGATCTTGGCGTCCCGCATTAATCGTTCCACGTGGTATTCTTTGACGAAACCATATCCACCATGGATTTGGACAGCTTCGACAGTGTGACGCATGGCAACGCCGGATGCGTAGAGCTTGGCCATAGCCGATGCGGTCGAATAGTCCATGTGCTGGTCTTTCAGCCAGGCAGCGCGGTATACCATCATTTTAGCTGCTTCGATTTCGGTAGCCATATCGGCCAGCTTAAAGGCAATGGCCTGGTGTCGGCTGATTTCTTTACCGAAGGCCTTGCGTTCCTGGGAGTAAGCCAGCGATAATTCATAGGCACCACCGGCGATCCCCAGAGCCTGAGCGGCAATACCGATGCGTCCGCCGGAGAGGGTTTTCATAGCAAAAGTAAATCCAAACCCGTCCTCTCCGATACGATTTTCTTTAGGAACCTTAACGTCGCTGTACATAATGGTATGGGTGTCGGACGACCGAATACCCAGCTTATCTTCTTTAGCACCTACTTGCACGCCCTCCCAGTCCGTTTCTACAATAAATGCGTTGATGCCCTTGTACCCCAACTCGGGGTTAGTCTGGGCAATGACCAGGTGTACTTTGGAGGTCCCACCGTTAGTAATCCAGTTTTTGGTGCCATTGAGCAGGTAGTGGTCACCCTGGTCAATAGCGGTCGTGCGTTGGCTGGTCGCATCGGACCCCGCTTCGGGTTCTGACAAACAAAATGCTCCAATCCACTCGCCGGTGGCTAGTTTGGGGAGGTATTTGGCTTTTTGTTCCTCCGTGCCGTGGGCCTGGATGCCCCAGCAGACCAGCGAATTATTGACTGACATGATCACGGAACAGGAATTGTCTATCTTGGAGATCTCCTCCATAGCCAATACGTAGGAAAGCGTATCCATGCCGCCACCCCCGTACTGCGGGTCGACCATCATACCCATGAAACCTAATTCGGACATTTCCCGGATCTGGTCAGTAGGGTATTCCATGTTCTTATCGCGCTCAATCACCCCCGGCTTCAACTGCCTTTGGGCAAAATCGCGAGCGGCCTCCTGTACGGCCAAATGTTCTTCGGATAATTGAAACTGCATACCTTGGTTTTATATTGGAAAAGTGGTTAGGCTACTATTATTTGACCAAGCGAAAATACGCTAAAAATGGCACTTTTGAAACCAGAAGACCCTTATAACCACTGGTGATGGCTAATTTTGACAAGGGTCAAACTTTTTCCATTACCGTACTAAACGAAAGAACCTGTGTTTGGTATTTTTCGATCTGAATCTTTTGCAATCGGTAGGCGTCCTCCTCCTGAAACTTGTTAAAAGAACTTTTATCGGGAACCGTCAATTGCAGGCTGTAGGTCATCCCGTCCGTTTCATCTACACCCAGTAACCGACACATCCGCTGATCGATGAATTTACCGGTTTGCATAAAAGCCGGGATATATACTTGTTTCATCCAGCGCAACCATTCATCGTGTACTTGATGCTCTACCTTAATCGTAGTGTTATATACAATCATGAAAATGTCCTTCAATGGTTATTTATGGAGGATGTACCTATTCCTCATCGGTATAACGGATGACCAGTGCCCAGGGTTTTCTGTTTGCCGGCTGATATAGTGAGTAAACATCAGTAAGGTTGAGGTTCCCGCCTTCACTGGGCAT
>JASBTH010000002.1 GCA_030148525.1 Saprospiraceae bacterium
GAGGTAGTAAGCGAATTGCGCTTATTGGCAATTTACGAGGGGACCTATCAGATGGAAGAATTCTCTCCCGGGGAAGCCGGTGAGTTTCTCAAAGATCTCCTGGTCAAACACTTTGACCTGGCTATGGAAGACTTTTCCGAAGAAGCCTGGGATGCCTATTCGAAACGAACCACCCAAGCTATCCGGCTCCTTTTCAACCGCTTGCTGGAAAGCATTCCCATCAAAGAGTTAAAATCGCGCCTCCATTCCGAGTTGGAGAACCTGGCAGCTCAGCGTCCCATCGTGCAGACACGGATGCAGGATATGTTACAGATCATTGACCAGAAACTGGCCCTTGATCCCACGGAAACCATCGACGCCAACCTGTTGCGCTTTGTGAATGCCGCACTCCACCCTACCCCAAATGCTGCTAATCATTCGGCAGCTCCCAGATACCGGCGCTTTCTGACCCAATCGAATAAGAAACAATTGGCAAAAGAGGCCGAAAAAATGGGGGAGACTATGATGCAAACCAGCCTGGTTTCACCGCAGCATATATCCCTGCTACAGCATTTAGCAGAAACGGATCAACGCGAGTTGATCGGCAAAGCTCTTTCCCTGAATGCACATGGCATGGCCGAGCTCGACCGCCACTATGAAATGGCTTACCAGCTAATTACCAACTTTATTACGCTGGCTAATCCACAGGCGGCTTTTGGTTTGGCAAGGGTGCTACAGCGTAATTTACTCTCGCGCCGGATAACACGCAACGCGATCATTCGCTTGCTGCAAATAAATATTCACCCCGACATTGCCCGTAGTCTCCGCAAAGGTAACCTCACCCGTTATCGGGCTACGCCTATTCAGATACTCGTCAGTGGAATCCTGAGTGTACTGGGACACCCGCTTGGCGTGCGGCAAGGAAATAACCCGACCTGTCAATCGGCACGAGCTATCAGCATGTGGAGCCGACACGCTCCCGGTAAACTCATCAATTTGCTGATCGATGCGACAACAACCAACAATGTAATCTTCCGCTACGAAGGCCAGTTGCTGGAGTCCAAGTCTATATTCGAAGGCTTGATACGACAGTTTGACCACAAGCTGGACCCTGTTTCCATTGTATTGGTTCCCCACCTGGACAAAATTTATAACGAAATGATGCGGTTGGCAGCCGTAAAACACTTCGGCAAGGATCCGCACGTTTCGGTTAACCCGGCTTTCTACGGACACTGGATACAGACCGGGTTCAAGTCTGTTTACAATGCCACGTTGAATGCTATCGACAAGTACTACGATTTCGTAAAAACCTTCTATGCTAGTTTTCATCCCGAATTTAATGGAGGCTATCATATGGTTTATCCGGTTCCGATCGGTATTTTTATCACAGATAGCCAGGCGAAGATGTTGGGCTATCATGCTATTTCGTTGTTGCGGGTCGAACCAGACCCCGACGTTGAAGGCAGGTTCCGTACCTATTTTTTCAATCCAAATAGCGAGGGAAAACAGAATTGGGGGCAAGGCATTACGCCCACTGTTGCCGGTCATGGCGAAAACCCCGGAGAATCCAGTTTACCCTTCGATGAGTTTTGCTCCCGGGTTTATGCCTACCATTACAACCAACTGCAGGTAGGTGATAAAACCGATACCATTACCTTCGATATGATCCAGCCCGTTGTTGAATTTGCCAAAACGAGTTGGGGACGCAACTATACTTGGACCGAAACCCAATCATAATGACCAGAAAGTATCAAGAATTAACGCGTCGGAACGTACGTCACTCATCGCGGATTGAACTGAGCCAGTCAAATCTTAAAAAGAACATCAACTTTATTAAGAAGAAGATCGGCTCCCATCCTATTCTGTCCAGTGTGGTGAAAGCCAATGCCTATGGACACGGCATTTATACCATGGTTAAAATGCTCGAAAAATGTGGGATCAATCACTTTTCGGTGGCGTCTGCTTTTGAGGCCGAAGAGGTTCATTCCGTATGTTCGGAAGACTCCACCATTATGATTATGGGTATACTGTACGACGAAGATATTCCCTGGGCCATTGAGAATGATATTGAATTTTATGTGTTTGCTCTACCGCGGTTAAAGCTGGTGTTAGAACACGCCAAACGACTCAATAAGAAGGCATACGTACATATCGAAGCTGAAACAGGTACCAATCGTACCGGTATGACCATACCTTTTTACCGCAAGGCGCTTACCTTCCTGAAAGAACACGAAGAGCACATTGCATTCCAGGGGCTATGTACCCATTTAGGAGGAGCAGAGACTCTGGCCAACCGTTTTCGGATCGACCAACAGATCGATCGGTACAAAGAATTTTTGGCAATAGCCAAAAAAAGAAAATTCATGCCTAAATTACGGCATATCTCCTGTTCCGCTTCAGCCCTTTCTATGCCCGACACCCACCTCGACATGGTCCGGGTAGGCATTGCAACCTATGGATTTTGGCCGAGCCCCGACATCTACTACCAACACCTGCAACAGGTTGGAAAGACGAAGGATAGCCCCCTACGCCGGATTTTCAGCTGGAAGACCGATGTAATGGATATCAAAGTGGTACCGAAAGGAGAGTTCATTGGGTATGGCACCGCCTACCAGGCTGCTACCGAAAAACACATAGCCGTTATTCCGCTGGGCTATAGCAACGGTTATCCACGCGGTGAATCCAACCGTGGATACGTACTCATCCACGGCAGAAAAGCAAGGATTTTGGGGCTTATCAATATGAACCTCTTCATGGTCGATATATCGCATATCCCCAACGTACAAATTGGCGATGAGGTGGTACTGATTGGTAAACAAAAGAATATGACCATCAACGTCAGTTCCTTCACCAACTACACCCAACTCCTGAATACCGAAATGATGAGTCGCTTGCCCGACGCTATTCCCCGCCGGATCGTTCGTTAATCAAGGCTTAATTGGGTATAACTCAGCCGCCTGCCCAACGCAACGGATAGCCGATTGCAGGGCAGTTTTCTGCTCGGGTGTTAAAGAGATAGTCCGTTTATAGCCCTTATAATTTATGCGAATCTTATCGATACTGTGGTAAGTCAAACTGTAAAAAACGTCGATGGGAACCACGCAAACGTGATTGTACAAGCGCATATTCGTCTGTTCGTCAAAGGCTCCCCGGTCGGGTACATTCAGTAGGGGAATAATGTGCCCGTTGTTCAGCATGAGCATGATGGCTTGATCATCGCTGATCTGGTAGAAATCTCGTTCCAAAGCGGCAATGGTCAAAAAGAAAGAGGCAATGGAGTCGTTTTCCGTATAGGAGAACATAAGCTTGGCCTCTTCCACCATTTTTAGCTCACCATCCTCTTCCACGTAAGCACTCGGAATAACAAAGCCAATATTCATGGGCTCCACCGAAACGATTTGCGTGCTATCAAAAGGGTCCATCGTATTGATGGCATAAGTGCATTGCGCACCAAGTTCTCCACTTATTCCAACCCACCAGATAACGGCAAGCAGTAGTAATTTCCTCATAGGTCTTTTCGCCTTTGTTGCAAAAATAGGGCAAAATAAGAAGATGGCATCCGCCATCAGCAAATGCCATCCTCAACCAAACGAAAAAACGGCCAATTATTCTACATCAAAGGCCGATTTAATATCGAATTGGTAGTAGTCGTTATTATCATCCGACGTAACTACAACTTCAGTCACCACGAGCAGGAAGTAATCATTATCCCGTTTGACGACAAATACATCATCCATCGATAAAACCGTGGTAACATTTTCCTCCGTGCCATTATCGTAGAGTGCTTTAACCTCTTCTTTGAAGCTTACCTCTGAAAAATTGACATCCGCGGTATCCAGCATCACCAACATAGCTCCGTTCCGGGTCTGGATCTGACGGATCCAGTTGGAGGATGTCGGCATATTAAGATCAATACCTGAATCACGTAATTCAGCCATGTTTGAATTCGCACTGACCGTTTCCGGTACATCCAGATCCAGTCCTCCCTGTAATTGACCATCCGCATTATTGACCAGGATCATGGTTGTAGTAGTATCGATCGGGGTCCGGACTTCCTCCATCATCACCTCTACATCCAGAGAGATTTCATCGGTCTCACCGACCTCATCTTCCACGCGGAAGGTATAGGTACGTACTCCTTCGGCATTGTGCGCTTCAATATCAATGATCAATTCAAACCCATCCACGTCTGAGCCGGTGATCAGA
>JASBTH010000022.1 GCA_030148525.1 Saprospiraceae bacterium
AGCTACATACGCATTTCGAAGCCATCAAAAACCACCAGATAAAGGACTGGTTTGCCGAGGATCCCCAACGGTTCAAGCGTATGTCCTTTAAGTTGGAGGACCTGCTCATCGACATCTCCAAAAACCGGATCACCGACGAAACACTTGACCTGCTGGTGGAATTGGCCCACGAGTGTGGTGTTCCCGAAGCTACCGAGCAGATGTTTCAGGGGGAACCCATTAACGAAACGGAAGGCCGTTCGGTACTGCACGTGGCTTTGCGTAAGCAAGACGAAGATCCGGTGGTGGTAGACGGGGAAAATGTGATGCCCGAAGTTCGTGACGTACTGGCGCGCATGCGCGATTTCAGCCGGCGCATCCTGTCGGGTGCCTGGACCGGCTATACCGGCAAGCGTATCGATACCATTGTAAACATCGGCATCGGCGGGTCTGACCTGGGCCCCTTTATGGTTACCGAAGCCCTGCGCCCGTATTGGCAAGAGGGGATGAAGGTCGATTTCGTGTCGAACGTCGATGGATCGCACGTATCGGAAGTACTTAAGCGCGTTGATCCGGAAACCACCCTCTTCATGGTGGCTTCCAAGTCATTTACCACCCAGGAGACCATGACCAATGCCTACTCTGCCCGGGAATGGTTTTTGGCGAAAGCCGGGGATGAACAACACATTCCTAAGCACTTCATTGCCTTGTCCACCAACGTGGAGGGCGTGCGTGCTTTCGGTATTGATCCCGATAATATGTTTGGTTTCTGGGACTGGGTGGGTGGACGCTACTCCCTGACGTCGGCCATCGGATTGTCGGTTATGTGCACCATTGGCCCCGATCACTTCGATGATTTATTGAAGGGCTTCTACGCCATGGATGAGCACTTTCGCCGCACCCCCTTACGGGAAAATGTACCCGTCTTGCTGGCATTGGTCGGTATCTGGTACAATAACTTTTTCGGGGCTGAAACGGAGGCTATCCTGCCCTACGATATGTACCTGCACCAATTCGCCACCTACTTCCAACAAGGGAATATGGAGAGTAACGGTAAATCGGTGGACCGCAACGGCAATCCGGTAACCTATCAGACTGGTCCCATCGTGTGGGGGGAACCGGGTACTAACGGCCAACATGCTTTCTATCAGCTGATTCATCAGGGTACGAAATTGATCCCCTGCGATTTCATTGCCCACGCTATCAGCCACAACCCACGCGGTGATCATCATTCGATATTACTATCCAACTTCTTCGCTCAGACAGAAGCCCTGATGAATGGCAAAACGGCCGATGAGGTGCATCGGGAAATGAAAGCCAAAGGAGCAGACGATGAAACCATTGAACGGCTGACACCTTTCCGCACTTTTACCGGCAACAAGCCAACTAATTCCATCCTGGTCAAGCAGCTGACTCCCTACACTTTGGGGCAACTAATTGCGCTGTACGAACACAAGATCTTTACCCAGGGGGTGATCTGGAATATCTTCAGCTTTGATCAGTGGGGCGTGGAGCTGGGCAAACAACTGGCGAATTCTATACTGCCCGAATTGGAAGGGGACTCTGAGGTGTCTTCCCACGACTCCAGTACCAATGGACTGATCAACGCCTATAAGGCTTGGCGATGAAAAATATTTAGGGGAAACCCAACCCTTTTCGACAGGTTCGACGTCTCACTACGTGACAACCACCTCGGGCGCCGGGTGGCTTTCGTAAAGAATTAAATAATAACGAGATGCGATCCCTGACGATGTTTTTTGCCTGTGCTTTACTCGCCACAACCCTGGCCTCCTGTCTGCGCGACACCTGTGAGGCCGAAGTCGAGTACATTCGCTATGACCCGATTTACGTGCAACCCACCTCCTTCCGTACGGAAATCGGCCCCGAAGCTCCGCGCGAGTTGGAAAATCCCGGAAAGATCTACGCCTATGGCGATTACCTGTTCATCAATGAGCCCCAACAGGGTATTCACCTGTTCGATAATGCCGATCCGGAAAATCCACAAGCTATTTCCTTCATTGAGATCGAGGGGAATGTGGATATGGCCGTGCAGAACGGACTGCTTTACGCCGACAACTTCGTAGATCTGGTGGTCTTTGACATCCGCAATCCCGAGTCGATTGAGATGGTCGGACGGACCGAAAATGTCTTCCCCGATTATGGCTTCGAACCGGAACGAGGCTTCCTGGTCGACTACGAAGAGACGAATATCGTAGAGAAAAAGCCTTGTTCGGAAAGTGATTGGTTCCGAGGGGGCGATGGTACCTTTTGGTTAAGAGCCGAAGTGGATTTTTCTACCGCCGTGAGCAACGACGCCGGAGTACCTTCACCGAACCAAACCGGCGTGGGCGGTTCCCTGGCTCGCTTTACCATTGGCTTTAACCGCTTATATGTTGCCGACGACAGCGACCAGTTGAAAGTCTTCAGCCTGCGCACTCCCGAGCAACCGGAACTGGTGAATACCAGCTACATCGGATGGGCGATCGAGACCATTTTCCCCTACGGAGAGCACCTGTTCATCGGTGCGGCCAACGGCATGCATATTGTCAGTGTGGAAGATCCCGATAATCCGCAGCACCTGTCTACCTTCTGGCACACTACGGCCTGTGATCCGGTATATATCGACGGCGATTATGCTTACGTGACTCTGCGCGATGGTACGGAGTGTGAAGGCTTTGCCAACCAACTGGATGTGGTCAATATTGAGGATCTCTTTAATCCCCGCCTGGTGCGGACCTTTCCCATGCATCACCCCATCGGACTATCGGTACGGGATCAACACCTGTACCTCTGCGATGATGATGCGGGCCTCAAAGTGTTCGATGCTTCCGATCCGGCTCAGGTGGGCAACCGCCTGCTGAAACAGGTCAAGAATATTAATGCGGTCGATGCTATTGCCCTGCCGGGGCGTCCGGTACTGATGATCATTGGTCGCGATGGCTTGTACCAGTTTGATATTTCCGAACCCGCCAATCCGCTACCGCTGAGTGTGATCCCGGCTTTTGAATCGTAATCCCATGAACCGCATATTCTTTGAGCCGTATCTTTGGCTATGGCTCCTGTTTGCACCGGTATTATTACTAGCACAATCAGACGGGACGAATGCGGTGCCGTCCG
>JASBTH010000029.1 GCA_030148525.1 Saprospiraceae bacterium
GATCGACCGTACCGGTAGACACCTGAGCTTTGGCCGCGATATCCTTTATTCGTATTCGTTTTGCCATGATTGTAAAGCTGTCCTCGGAGCCGTTCGACGGTATCGAATAGGATCGATTATTTCTGGGAAGGGCTCCGGCAATTTTTGTTTGTTCAGAACCGGGGTACTCCGTAATCAGGTAACTCCAAATGTAATGGCAGTTGGCGCTAAATGGAAAAAATTTTCGAAAATCAGCGGAGCGAACGGGAAAATTATTAGTAAAAATAAAGGCTATAATACATATATTGTATGATATGTGTTCGTACACGGCCTCAAAATATTTCAAGTTTTCCTCCTTTTCCGAAAAAAACCCTAGTTTTGCAATTGGACGATTTGACCGATTTTTTCACTAACCGACAATACCATTTTAACTTGAACAAAGTCGTACTGGGTGTCGATATTGGAGGCACATTTACAAAATTGAGTTTAGTCACCCCACTGGGGCATATTGTCGGGCAGGAAGCTTTTCCTACCCATTCGCACAATGGGCATGATGATTATCCCAAGCGGTTGGTGGCTACCAGCAAGGCTTTGGTCAACCGAATAGATTCGTCCTTACTGGGCATCGGTATTGGTGCACCCGGGTGTGATCCGAAAACAGGTTACATCAGCTATGCTGTTAATTTACCTTTTTCAGCCCCCTTCCCAATACGGGATTTTTTTGAAGAAAATCTGTGTGCGCACACAGCCCTGATAAAGGATTCTTCAGCAGCAGCCCTGGGGGAAAAGATGTGGGGAGGAGCAAAGCACATGGATAGTTTTGTGCTATTGACGCTGGGTACCGGCCTGGGAAGTGCTTTTTACATCCACGGCCAATTAGTTGCAGGCGCCCACCATTTAGCCAGTGAACTCGGTCATACCGTGCATATTCCACAGGGCCGAGCTTGTTCTTGTGGGCAAAGAGGTTGCCTCGAAACCTATGTTTCAGCCCGTGGGTTGCAGCGAAACCTCAGTGAATTATTTGCCACCGAGATCACCCCGAGTCATCTCCGGGAGGTCTCTGACTCCGACCGCACCGCGGAAATGATCACCCAGGCTGCCCGGGGAGGAGATGAATTGGCCCGACAAGCCCTTGAAAGGTGTGGTGTGGAATTGGGTAACGCCCTGGCAAGGATTTGCCTGCAGTTAGATCCCGAAGGTATTTTCTTGTCGGGTGGGTTGACTCATGCCGGCGGTTTACTTTTGGAGCCCCTGCAACAACAATTACAAAAAGCCCTTTTGCCAGCCTTTCGGAACAAGACCACCGTCGCCATATCTGCACTGGGGGGCGCTGATGCCGGAACGCTGGGGGCAGCTGCCCAGGTTTATTTAGAACAAGCTTAGAAGCAGTTTGAATTTGGTTCTTGAACTAACTAATAAAAATTCATGCGATCCATGAGGAACTATCTGAAGTATCAGTTGCGATCTGTTGAAAAAATGCCAACCAAGATTTGGCCAAAAGCTAAAGAAGGCTCTGATCATGTCGCGCGTTCCATCGCACTGGCCATTCGCCAGCGCCAACAGGAAAACCAGCATATCGTACTGGGTCTCGCTACGGGCTCCTCTCCTATTCAGGTGTACCGGGAACTGGTCCGCCTCCACAAAGAAGAGGACCTCAGCTTCCACAATGTGATTACATTTAACCTGGATGAGTACTACCCCATGGATCCGGGAGCTATTCAGAGCTATGTCCGTTTCATGAACGAACACCTTTTCGATCATATTGACATTCCAAAAGAGAATGTGCACATCCCCGATGGCACCCTCGATATGGCAGAGGTCGAAAAATACTGCCAGGAATACGAACGCAAGATCAATTCCCACGGCGGCATTGATATTCAGTTGCTGGGCATTGGACGCACCGGGCACATCGGTTTCAATGAACCGGGGTCCTGGGAAAATTCCGAGACCCGCATGGTGCGTCTCGATGCCCTGACCCGCCGGGATGCTGCCAAAGACTTCGACCGGGAGCAGGACATCCCCTACCGGGCTATAACGATGGGGATCAAAACCATAATGAATGCCAAAAAAATCTACCTGCTGGGATGGGGGCAGCACAAGGCCTACATATTACAAAAAGCGATCGAAGGGGAGATCACGCCCAATATTCCCTCGACCTATTTACAGAAACACCCTAATGTCAGTGTACATCTGGACACCGGAGCAGCCGAATTATTGACGCGCTTCGATGCACCCTGGCTGATCGGCATTTGCAACTGGGATGAAGACCTCATCTGCAAAGCCGTAACCTGGTTATCGGACCGGGCTGGCAAACCCATACTCAAACTAACAAATGAGGACTATGCAGAATATGGCCTGAGTGACCTGACCATCGAACAGGCCTCATCGTACGACATCAACATCCGCATGTTTAACCGTCTGCAGCACACCATTACCGGTTGGCCGGGCGGCAAACCAAATGCCGATGATACGACCCGCCCCGAACGGCGAACCCCCGATTCGAAACGAGTGATCATTTTCAGCCCGCACCCTGATGATGACGTCATTTCCATGGGAGGAACCTTCCAACGACTGGTCGACCAGGGACACGAAGTCCATGTAGCGTACCAGACTTCCGGGAATATTGCGGTGCACGATCACCACGCCCGCCTTTTTCTCGAGTTTAGCCTCGAATTGATCAACGCCAAGTCCAAAGAGCTAGTCAATACGGACTACGGAAAGGAACTCAGCAAAATGTTGCGGCAAGTCATCCAAAAGAATGAAAAGCCCAAAGCTGCCGCTGATACACGCCTGGTCAAAGGACTGATTCGCAGAGGAGAAGCCCGGGCAGGTGCACGTTTATGCGGATTGCCCGAGAAGCAGATTCACTTCCTCGATATGCCATTTTACGAAACGGGCAAAACACGTAAGAAGCCACTGGGGAATGAAGATATAAACATTATTGCTGACCTGATGCGGACCATTAAGCCCCACCAGGTCTATGCCGCCGGGGATCTGGCCGATCCGCACGGCACGCATGCCACTTGCCTGGAGGCCATCTTCCAGGCCTACGAACTAGTGAAGAAAGAAGCATGGGCCCAGGAAGCATGGCTGTGGCTCTACCGAGGCGCCTGGCACGAATGGCCGGTTTACGAAATTGAGATGGCCGTCCCCATTAGCCCCACGGAGTTGCTCAAAAAACGGGACGCCATTTTTATGCACCAGTCGCAAAAAGACCGTCCGCCCTTTCCCGGCAATGATTCACGGGAGTTCTGGCAACGGGCCGAGGACCGCAATAAAGACCTGGCAAATGCCTATCGCCGACTGGGATTGGCCGAATACGAAGCCATGGAAGCCTTTAGTCGATGGAAATTTCCCTGGCAGGAAGCCGGTAAGTCAGTCAATCATACTCACAACTCCAAATCAAAACCCAAACCCAGGGCTCACTCGAAATCCTAGTGTTTTTGGTTCTCTGACAATTACCGCGCCTTGATGCCAATGCTTTCGCAAAAAGCCCTACTCTCCCGGGCCGTAATTCGTTCCGCAACAGCATTTCCCGCAAAAATTGTCAGAGAAGGGTTATTTTTCCTAACTATGGAGTTGTTCCGAAAAGTACCCGGGCACCGGGGAGATACGCTTACCCTAACGGAGCTACTTTTTTGGCGAAAGCCAGAAAGCTACAAAACGAAAAACGATGAACTTAACAACACTGGACTGGTCGATCGTCTTTGGGTTTTTTGCCCTTTCCATGCTGATCGGCATCCTGGTTGCCCGCAAAGCAGGAAAGAACTA
>JASBTH010000308.1 GCA_030148525.1 Saprospiraceae bacterium
GGCTGAAGAACAGATAACATGGAACGATCAATCATAGAACACGAAATTACCTATCAAACCTCCCGCTCCGGTGGCTCGGGTGGTCAGCACGTGAATAAGGTGGAGACTAAAGTTTCGATACGCTTTGACGTAGACGCCAGCGTGGGCCTTTCGGACAGAGAAAAGAATCTGATACGCAAGCGCCTGAAGAACCGCATCAATAAGGATGGCACCCTGGTGATTGACGAGCAGCAAAGCCGATCACAACAGCGCAACAAAAAAACGGTGACTGATCGCTTTTTTGCTCTTTTGGAAAAAGCGACCCGAAAGACCAAACGGAGTAAAGGTGCTCCAAAACTCAGGGCCAACCCCCGAAAGCGCCTGGAAAGCAAGCGCCGGCACAGCGAGAAAAAGGCGCTGCGAAAAAAAATCCGCCGCCAGGATCTTTAGAAGTTGTTTGAATGAAATCCTTCGACGCTATTATACTCGACTCGAAGTGGTTTTGCTCCGCAGTACTTCGTGCTGGTGTCCAAAACCACTTCGTTGTCGGTATAGGCGTCTAAGCAGGGTTCATTTTGCAACAATTAACTATGTTTGGGCAACTTAAAAGCAACTGCACTATGTTACGAACTGTATGTTTCCTGCTCACCTTATTCCTCGGCTCTATGGTACACGCACAGGATAAACCGGCCTATGCCCTTTTCGACAAGGAGGGCAATCCGGCTACTTACGCTCAGTTAGTCGAAGCCGCAGCCGGTCACGATTACGTATTCTTCGGCGAACTCCACAACAATCCCATCGCCCACTGGCTGCAACTGGAGCTGACCCAAGACCTCTACGAAGCGGTAGACAGCCAGCTCATCCTCGGTGCCGAAATGTTTGAAGCCGATAATCAACTACTGCTCGACGAATACCTCCTCGGCCAGATCAGCACCAAAAACTTTGAAGACGAAGCACGCCTCTGGAATAATTACGCTACTGATTACAAGCCCCTGGTTGAGTTTGCCCGCAGTCATCAGTTGTATTTCGTGGCGTCCAATATTCCCCGTCGCTACGCCAATCTCGTTTACCGCGAGGGCGTTGAGCAGCTCGAGGACCTCCCCCAGCGATCCAAGGCCTTTATGGCCCCCTTACCAATGACCATTGACCTGGAACAACCAGCCTATAAGGAAATGATGGAGATGATGGGTGGTCACGGGGGCGACGGAGCCGAAACCCTGGCCCAGGCGCAAGCAGTCAAGGATGCAACTATGGCACACTTCATCGGCGAGAATTGGCGTCCCGGCTATACGCTAATTCATTACAATGGTTCGTATCACTCCAATCAATGGCAGGGTATTGTCTGGTATGTACAGCAGAACACACCAGACCGGTCTGTACTTACCATCAACACCGTGGAGCAGGCAGATATCAGCAAGCTGTCCGAAGAGAATAGCGGATTGGCCGACTTCACCATCTGTGTGCCCAGCACCATGACTAAAACGTACTAAAGATATGCACCGAACCCACTGGATCACCGGGTGGATGTTACTTGCCCTGGTTGGTTTCCTCTTCCAATGCAGTGAGCGTAAGCCCTTTCGTCAGGGTGAAATCCTCTACCAAAACTTCTGTGCCAACTGCCATATGGATAATGGGTCTGGACTCAAAGGGCTCATTCCGCCCCTGGCTAATGCCGACTATGTCGCGGCTGATCCGGAGCGCATGGCCTGTATTATCCGCTATGGAATACAGGATACCATCGTGGTCAACGATACCCTGTATAGCCAACCCATGGCCGGCATCCCCGAACTTTCTGATTTTGAGATCACCAATGTGATCAATTACATTAATCACGCCTGGGGGAACGATTACGGATATACCTCTTTTGACGATGTGAAAGCGCGGCTCGATTCGTGTGCAACAAACTCCAGACGAATCGAATAAGCGTAAGGCTACTGACGTAATCGGCAAAGACCGTTTTAATTCAGTTCTCTGACCAATTCCGCATCTTGATGCAAATGCTTGTGCGAAAAGCCTTAGTATTTCTTTCCGCACAAGCATTTGCCGCAAAATTGTCAGAGAAGGTTAATTTGTAAATCCCCATTCCGCATTGTGGCCGGGAATTACTACCTTTCGGAATGCCTCGGCTGGTGGTTTACCCTTACGGGAAAAG
>JASBTH010000051.1 GCA_030148525.1 Saprospiraceae bacterium
AGTGAAGAGGAACTAAAAGTACTAACGGACTATTTCGAGACAGAGCTGGCCGTCTTTAAGGAAGACACCGAACGAGCCGAAGATTATTTATCGAGCGGCATGTACACCTTCCCCGAAGACGTACCAACGGAGACAATGGCGGCCTATACCCTGGTTGCCAACACCATTTTCAATGCAGACAAAGCGCTAATCCGCGGATAAAACCAGACCTATGAATCCTTTTGAAAAGCGATCCTTAGAACTTAATCGACGGGCTTTTTTGTCGAAGTCGGCAGTCGGTCTTGGCAGTGCTGCCCTGGCCTCTTTACTTGGAATGCGGTTTTGGCAACCGGGAGGAGGTGCTGAGCAGGCGTCAAGCGGCGGTGTGGATGGGGTGCTCAATGCGTTGCACCACGCTCCAAAAGCCAAGCGGTTAATCTATCTTTTTCAGAGTGGCGGCCCCAGTCAGCTGGAATTGTTTGATTACAAGCCCCTGCTCAATAAACGGCGGGGGGAAGACCTGCCGGAATCGGTACGCGACGGGCAACGCCTGACGGGAATGACATCCGGACAGGATTCTTTCCCGCTGGTCGGGTCCCAATTCGGCTTTAAGCAATACGGGCAGAGCGGCGCCTGGGTGAGTGACCTGCTGCCATATACCAGTCAGGTGGTCGATGAGATGTGTATTGTGAAGTCCATGTATACCGAGGCTATCAACCACGATCCTGCTATCACCTTTTTCCAAACGGGGTCCCAACAACCGGGGCGTCCGAGTATTGGTTCCTGGCTTAGCTACGGACTGGGCAGCAGCAACGAAAACCTGCCCGCCTTTACCGTTTTGCTGTCGCGCGGAACGGGTCGCCCGAACGGGCAACCACTCTACTCACGGCTGTGGGGGAATGGATTCCTGCACAGCCTGCATCAGGGCGTACAATTTCGCTCGGCCAAAGATCCGGTGCTGTACCTGAACGATCCCGCAGGCCTTGACCGGGCCGGCCGCCGCCGCATGCTCGATCAACTGGAAAAACTCAATGCACTGGAACGCGAACGCACCCACGATCCGGAGATCGAAAGTCGCATCGCCCAATACGAGATGGCCTACCGGATGCAAACATCGGTACCGGAAGTCATGAATATCGAAGAGGAGCCCGATCATACCTACCAGATGTACGGCCCCGATTCTACCACGCCCGGGACCTTCGCTGCCAATTGCCTGTTGGCCCGCCGCCTTGCTGAGCGCGGAGTGCGGTTTATCCAGTTGTACCATATGGGGTGGGATCAACACGAGAACTTGCCCGGTGCCATTGAGCGTCAGGCCAAGGACGTTGATCAGGCTTCAGCTGCCCTCATTATGGACCTCAAACAACGAGGTATGCTGGAAGATACCCTGGTCATCTGGGGTGGTGAATTTGGACGGACCAACTATTCACAGGGAACACTGACCGAAACCAACTACGGTCGCGATCACCATCCGCGTTGCTTTACCATGTGGATGGCCGGTGGAGGTATCAAGCCGGGTATGGTCTACGGAGAGACGGATGACTTCGGTTACAATATTACCGATAAGCCCGTGCACGTGCACGACTTTCAGGCTACCATGCTACACCTGCTGGGAATCGATCACGAGAAATTGACCTATAAATATCAGGGACGGCGTTTCCGCCTGACTGATGTGGAGGGACATATTGTTCACGATATTCTGGCATGATATGAACCGACGCACCTTTTTAGATACCGGATGGAAGGCCATGGCTGCATTAGGACTGGTCGACTTCACCCGACGCGATGAGCTGATCATTGGCCACGGAGCCTTTCGCTACACGGTCGATGTGAATTGGGGAGCCCTTAATCCACGATACTATCCGGTCCAGGATTGCCACGAGATGGTCATGGCCCGGGATGGACGTATATTCCTGCTGACCAACCACACGAAGAATAACGTCCTGATCTACGATCAACAGGGAAAGCTTTTGGATAGCTGGGGAACGACCTACCCCGGCGCACACGGGCTGACGCTGAGTGAAGAGGGTGGTGAATCATTCCTGTACATTGCCGATAATAATCGACACGAAGTGATCAAAACCACCCTCGACGGACGGGAATTGATGGTACTACCCGCCCCCCTGGAAAGCTCTGAATACGAACGAGCCGGGCAATACATTCCAACGGAAACCGCCATTGCTCCCAATGGGGATATCTACGTAGCCGACGGCTACGGGGAACAGCACATCCTGCGCTATTCCGCTGCGGGTGAATTGCTGCAGGTGTTCGGAGGCAGAGGCAATGGGGATGATCAATTCCAGAACGCTCACGGTATTTGCCTGGACCAGCGCAATGGGGAGGATACCCTGCTCATTACCGCCCGGCAACAGAATGCACTGAAACGGTTTGATCTGGAAGGGAATCACCTCGAAACCATTCCACTGCCGGGAGCCTTTATTTGTCGTCCGGTAATCCATGGCGAGCAGGTGTATCTGGCGACGATCTGGTCGGGAGACG
>JASBTH010000056.1 GCA_030148525.1 Saprospiraceae bacterium
AGGACGCCCTGGCCAGCACCACCACCGGGGATGGCATGTCGGTAGTCGGATATCAGGCCATGGAAAACAATACTTCCGGTCGGAATAATACCGCGATCGGGCAGTGGAGCCTGCGTTTCAACACTTTGGGTTCCAGTAATACGGCGGTGGGCCATACGGCGATGAGGGATAACATTGGCGGAACCGGTAATACAGCTCTTGGCTTTGGAGCCTTCTTCAGTTCCTCGGGAAACAATTACGACAATTCCACTGCCCTGGGTCGCAATGCCGAGCCCGGTGCCAGCAATACGGTCCGTCTGGGTAATGATAACGTAACAACTATTCAGGGCGTAGTCGACTTTACCACCACCAGTGATGCCCGCTTTAAGCATAAGGTCAAAGAAGATGTACCCGGTATCGATTTCATCAACGAATTACGCCCAGTCACCTACCACCTCGATGCGCAGGCTATGGACGATTGGCGGGCCCGCCATCTGGGACAACGCGACTCCAGCGATTATGCCGAAAAGGGAGCTATCGCACAAATAAAGTTCACCGGATTCCTAGCCCAGGAAGTGGAGGAAGCGGCCGAGAAGGTAGGATACGATTTCAGTGGGGTCGACAAGCCCGACACGGACCAGCAATCGTACGGCTTGCGCTACGGAAGTTTCGTAGTGCCACTGGTAAAGGCTACGCAGGAACAAGAGGAGGAGATCAGAGATTTGAGGTCAGAAATCAGAAGTCAGAAATCAGAAAATCAGGCCCTGCGGCAGGAATTAAATGACCTCAAGGATCTTGTACAACAGTTACTGGATGGTGAGCAATCTAAAAATGATCCGGTGATCCTCGACCAGGAACCTTCCCTCGATCAGAATGAACCCAATCCGTTTACGGACCAGTCGCGAATTGGCTACTTTCTGCCCGCCGAAGCCTTGGCGAATGGCGGGTCTGCCCAATTGATCGTCACGTCAATCGACGGTAAGGAATTACAACGGGTCTCGCTTTCTTCAACAGGTAAGGGTTCCGTACAGATCCGGACGCGCAACTTCCCGGCCGGCACCTATAACTACAGCCTGGTGGTGAACGGGCAGATTGTGGATACGAAGCGGATGGTTATTCAACGGTAGACGATGGACGGCTTACGGCTTACGGTCAAATGCTAAATGTTCAGTGCTCGGTGCTCAATGATAATTCTTGCATTTTGACACATGCAACGTCGTCTGAGATTGTGCTATTAGGTGATGAATGTTGAATGATGAGTGCTCAGTGCTCAATGTAACGCATTGGTTGTTGACACGGGTGATATCGACTCACATGTACTTTTCAATGATGAATGTTGAATGATGAGTGCTTAATGTTGAATTATACTATTCATTCATCATTCATCATTTAGCATTCAGCATTCATACCCACCGAAGCCCGCAAGGGAGAAGGCGGGGAGCATTGAGCATCAAGCATGCCTTCCCTCAAACCTCAAACCTCAAACCTCAAACCTATAATATTACCCATTTGGGTGGGGTGTCGGCTACTTTTATCCCGCATATTATGGATACATTAAAATCCATATTCATATGCGTTTACCAGGTTTACTAATCGTCTTTTTATGTATTACGGCCGGAATGGCCTATGGGCAAATCAAATTAGATGTGCAGGGGGATGCACGGATTGAAGGTGCACTTAAGCTCCTGCCTTCCCCCGGCGATAGCTCCCTGTTTATTGGCCCCTTTGCCGGAGACAGTGACGATGGCACCAACAATAAAAACCTATTTTTCGGTCCCGCTGCGGGGCGATTTACCACTTCTGGTTTCTTTAATATCGGGGTGGGCTACCGATCCCTGCTTCAAAACACGACTGGTCAGCGAAATGTAGCCGTAGGCTACGAAGCCCTGAAAGACAATGTGGATGGCTTTAATAATGCCGCCATGGGATACCGGGCTTTGTATCAAAATACTGATGGACGTGATAATACAGCTATCGGAACTGATGCACTACGCTATAATACAAGCGATTACAACACAGCCGTTGGTAGTGGTAGTCTGGAGGAAAACACCACTGGTTCCTATAATTCGGCTTTGGGATTTAATGCATTAAACAGGAATACAGAGGGTGATTTCAATGTAGCGGTCGGGCATTCGGCCCTACAACAGAATTCGGTCGGTGTGCATAATGTGGGGATAGGCGCATCTGCTATACACCATAACACCACGGGGAACGCCAATACCGGAATAGGGCATCAATCCCTATTTAACAACTTATCCGGAAAACACAACACAGCCGTCGGTGCTTATTCACTCCGGGAGGGATTCGGAGATTTTAATACCGCTATTGGGAGTCGGGCAATGTATAACACCTCCGGCGGAAATGAGAACGTGGCTGTCGGCGACAGCGCCCTGTACGAAAACACCACCGGTCGCGGCAACGTGGCAGTTGGTTCGAAAACCATGACGACCAATACCACCGGCCAATTCAACACAGGTGTTGGTTTTAAGTCGATGCTGTTTAATACCGAAGGCGACTTCAATACGGCCCTGGGCTACCTATCACTACAGACCAACACCCTGGGCACCAATAATACTGCGGTGGGCTCCGAGGCCCTATTCTCCAATACTGAAGGGGACAATAATACCGCCCTGGGCTTTCAGACGCTGCGATTCAATTCCACCGGAACCTTCAATGTCGCAACCGGCATTCAGGCCCTGCATACCAATACCACCGGTAGCAATAACACCGCCAATGGTGCTTCCGCTTTGTTCTCCAACTCCATTGGTTCGGAAAATACGGCCGTCGGCTATCTGTCCCTCTTCCTCAACGTGGAAGGAAATCGCAACACAGCACTGGGAACGGAAACCCTGTACCTGAACACATCTGGTAACCGAAATACGGCCGTGGGTTACCGTTCTCAATTTAAAAATACGTCTGGGGTGCGGAATACCTCCGTCGGATTTCAATCCTTGTTTGAGAACACGACCGGTGAAGAGAACGTAGCCATGGGCAACGGCGCCCTGCTGAATAATACCACCGGCTCCGGCAATACGGCCGTCGGCTGGGGAGCCCTTTCGGGTGTTGGTGCGCTTACCTTTACCAATGCCGGCGCTTTTGGCTATAATGCCGAGCCCGGTGCCAGCAATGCCATCCGCATTGGTAACAGCTCCATCACCACCATCTCGGGTCAAGTGCCCTTTACTTCTACCAGCGATGCGCGCTTCAAGCGCAAGGTCAGAGAGGATGTGCCGGGTATCGAGTTTATCGAAGAATTACGGCCAGTCACCTACCAATTCGATTGGGAAGCTCAGCAAAACTGGCAGGCGGAGGCGCACGGCCACCGTGATTCCACGGCCTACCCCGGGCAACGTGCCATCGAACAGATCCGCTTCACGGGATTCATCGCCCAGGAAGTGGAGGCTGCCGCCCAAAAGATCGACTACGATTTTAGTGGAGTCGACAAACCCGATACCGAGCAGCAGGCTTATGGGTTGCGGTACGCGGAGTTCGTAGTGCCGCTGGTGAAAGCGACCCAGGAACAACAATCTGAAATTAGAGGGTTGAAATCAGAGGTCAGAAGGCTTAAGTCGGAAATCGGAAATCGGAGGTCGGAAAATGATGCACTTCGACAGGAATTGGATAACCTCAAAGATCTAGTCCAACAGCTGCTCGATGGTCATAGCACCGAAAACGCCCCTGTTATCCTGGATGAGGCGCCATCTCTCGATCAGAACGAACCAAATCCGTTTACGGACCAGTCTTCGATAGGCTACTTCCTGCCCGCCGAAGCCCTGGCGAAGGGCGGGTCGGCTCAATTGATCATAACCTCCGTGGATGGTAAGGAAATCCAGCGGGTCTCGCTTTCGCAAAAAGGTAAAGGCTCCGTACAGATCCAGACGCGCAACTTCCCGGCCGGCACCTACCACTACAGCCTGGTAGTGAACGGGCAGATCTTGGATACGAAGCGGATGGTTATTCAACGGTAGACGATGGACGGCTTACGGCTTACGGTCAAATGCTAAATGTTCAGTGCTCGGTGCTCAATGAAACGCCTTGGCTGTTGACACAGATGATATCGACTCAAAGTGTACTTTTCAATGATGAATGTTGAATGATGAGTGCTTAATGCTCAATGAAACGTCTTGTATTTTGCCAGGAACGACATCAACTCACAGGTTACTTTTTTTGCTGAATGTTGAATGATGAGTACTCAATGTTGAATTATACTATTCATTCATCATTGAGCACTTAGCATTGAACACTGCGCATTTATGCCTACTGAAGACCACACGTACGAAGGCGGGAAGCATTCATCATTTAGCATTTAAGGGTATAAAAGGTATTTCGACCGCATTGCCCGATAGTCCTCCAAATCGGATTGCCAGGAGGCCTTGATCTCCTCCGCCGAAGCACCGCTGGTCAGTTTTTGGCGTAAGCCGGGACCACCCGCCAGCTTGTCGAAAAAGGAATCGGAGGTGAAGAAGGACGACTTGTCTTCCATTGACTGGTAGATATCGACCAGGTAGGTCAGGTTCAGACCGGCCCATTGGCGCACCGAGTCGGGCGGGAGGCTGGTCAGGTCATAGCCGGTGCATTCACGGCCTTCGTGCTTGGGTTTCCGGGCACCTGGTTTGGGAATGGGCATAAAGGTGTAATCCCCAAATGAAGCCTTCGGCATACCCAGGACCTGGAACTGCTTATCGGTGCCACGGCCTACACTTATCGTCGTAGGCTCGAAGAAGCAAAGCGATGGATACAGGTAAATGGACCGCATATTCGGCAAGTTTGGTGAGGGCTTTATGGGAAGCTCATAGGGCGTATCGTGGGTATAATTAGTGCATTTAATGACCGACAGGTCTGCTTGTACCCCTCCTTTCAGCCATCCTTCCCCGTTGACCATTTGTGCGTATTCGCCTACCGTCATGCCGTGGGCAACCGGTACCGGATGCATACCTACGAAAGAGCTGTATGCAGGGTCGAGCACCGGCCCGTCCGTGTAGTGCCCATTGGGATTGGGACGATCAAGGACGATAAACGGAATGCCCTGCTCGGCGCAAGCCTCCATCACGTAGGTCATGGTAGAGATATAAGTATAAAAGCGCACGCCCACATCCTGAATATCGAAGACCACCAGGTCGAGATCAGTCAGGTGTTCCGGGGTGGGCTTTTTGGTGGTGCCGTAGAGGGAGGTGATAGGCGCTCCCGTGGTGCGATCCTTCCCGTCGGCGATGGATGCCCCCGCATCGGCCTCGCCCCGGAATCCGTGCTCGGGCGCAAAGATGCGGGTGATAGCCACCCCACGGGCATGGAGGGTGTCCACCAGGTGGCGATCACCGACGTGAGACGTATGATTCACCACCATGCCCACTCGTTTACCGGTTAGCATCGGCAGATAAGCATCCATTTGTTCCGCGCCGGTTTGCAGGGCTGGCTTTTCCGGCTCAACCCCTATTTCTTCGGTTGCTGAAGCCGCCGTATTGGGCTGACAGGCTGTGGTCAGCATCCAAATTGTAGCAATACATAGACTAAAAAACACATCAATTTGTTTGATCCTTGCCATATTTTGGTACCTTCAATGAATAAAGTATAATTGCAGTAATATAACAGGACTGATGAATAGTCTTGAGCTGCAGCTTCTTATTTTTGCGAAAGCATATGGCCAAAAAAGAAAAAACATACGCCGTCATCGACGTGGAGACCACCGGCGGACGCGCTTCGCGCAGCCGGATCACGGAAATTGCCATTGTCCTGACCGACGGGCAACAGGTACTCGACCAGTGGTCTTCCCTCGTGAACCCCGAGACCTATATACCGGCCGGCATCGTCGAACTCACGGGGATTACCCAGGAGATGGTGGCCGATGCCCCCAAATTCTATGAGGTCGCCCGCAAGGTAGTAGAGATGACGGAAGGGGCTGTTTTTGTGGCTCATAATGCCCGCTTCGATTACAGTTTTGTCCGCGAAGAATTTCGTCGCCTTGGCTATACCTACACCCGCAAGCAATTGTGCACCGTCCGCCTGAGCCGTCAGGCATTTCCCGGCATGCCCTCCTACAGCCTCGGTAAGCTTTGTCCGCGCCTCGGCATTGAGAACGCCGCCCGTCACCGTGCCATGGGTGATGCCGCCGCTACAGCGGAGCTCCTTCATCGTATTCTAACTGGCGACGGCGAGGAGGAGACGGCCGAAGAACTCATTAATCTGGGTATTAAGGAAGCCTTGCTTCCGCAAAATGTCAGCCTGGAAACCATCCACGCGCTGCCGGAAGAACCGGGCGTTTACTACTTTCACAACCAGCGCGGCGATGTGGTCTACGTGGGTAAGAGCATCAACATCAAAAAACGGGTAGCCCAGCACTTTGCGCAAAAGACCGATAAGGGACGCAAGATGCAGCAACACGTCCACGATATCACCTGCGAAGTCTGTGGCAATGAGTTGGTGGCCCTGCTGCTCGAAAGCCACGAGATCAAGCGGCTTCGTCCCCCCATCAACCGGGCCCAACGGGTGCGGAAATTTCCATTTGTCATCCACCACTGGATCGACGATGAGGGGTTTATCCGGATGGGAGCTGAACAGGTCAATGCGGCCCGCCGCAAACAATTACAGGTTATCTCGGAATACCCCAAGATCGGTCACGCCAAAAATGCACTGGCCCGCTGCGTGGAGCAGTTCGAACTCTGTAACTCTCTGACCACCGGCTATAAATCCTCGGGGCCCTGCTTCCACTTCCACCTCAAACAATGCCACGGTGCCTGTTGCGGCCGGGAAGAGCCCGTAACCTACAACCAACGGGCCCGCCAGGCCGTAAATCGCCTGACCACCGTCTTCGAGGAGGATTTTTTCATCATCGACAAAGGACGCGAACAGGAAGAAGCCTCTATCGTACTCGTTGAGGGGGGCAACTACCGTGGATTCGGATTCATCGATAAGGAGCTGATCAACGGTGACCTGGACGCCCTGCGCGGAGTGATCAAAGATTTTCCCGGCAATCCGGAAACTCGTCGCCTTATCCAGCGCTACCTGAGCAAACCGCACAAAGCACGACTTATTCCTTTCTCTTCCTCCAGCGAAGCCGAGGCAATCTGGGATTAAGTCCGAGGCTCTTTCATCTACATCTTACCTTGCTAACTCCCGGGTGCTGCGACTTAGGGACTTAGTGGTTAATTTTGAATTATTAATTTTTGATTTTTAATTATTCGACTAAAACCTCTGAAGTCCGTTGTCCGGGGCTATTCGCCATTCTCAATTTTTAATTATTAATTTTTGATTTTTAATTATTCGATCAGGATTTCTGACGTGCGTTGGCGTAGGCTACTCGCCATTACCTTTAGCTTTAATCCAAAATCCAGCATCCAAAATCCAAAATCTTTAGTGCCCTTGTGCCTAAGTGGTCCAATTAAAAATTAAACACTAAAAATTATAAATTATAATTAAAAAGCCCCTCCGAGCTATCAGCGTGTATACCAACGAAAAATAGTCGAACGAACAAAAAAACGTACCTTCTACCTATTACTCAATACCCTATACCAAGTATGTACCAACCCGATATCGAGACCATGCCTCTGGATCAGCTGCGCGAATTACAGCGTACACGTCTGCGTCAGACACTGGAGCGGGTGTACCAGCGCGTGCCCTTTTACCGGAAGGTGATGGACCAGCGAGGACTGAAACCACAAGATATCCAGAGTGTAGAGGATCTGCCAAAATTACCGTTTACGCGCAAGGAGGATTTGCGCGATCACTACCCATACGGACTGTTTGCGGAGCCGGCCGACCGGATCGCGCGCATCCACGCATCGAGTGGTACTACGGGAAAGCCGACCGTAGTGGGCTATACGCGTCGCGACCTTGACATTTTCGATGAAGTGGTAGCCCGGTCCCTGGTATGCGCCGGTGCCCGGCCGGGCATGAAACTCCACAATGCCTATGGCTACGGTCTGTTCACGGGCGGACTGGGGATGCACGGTGGTGCCAGCCGACTGGGGATGGCGGTCATTCCCGTATCGGGCGGTATGACGGAGCGGCAGTTGACCATTTTGGAGGACTTCCGTCCGGAGGTTATTTGCTGTACGCCATCCTATGCTCAAACCCTGAGTGAGGCTTTGCAATCCAGGGGTATTGATCCCGCTGACCTGCCGGTGCAGTACGCCATCCTGGGGGCAGAACCCTGGACCGACGCCATCCGGCAGCAAGTGGAGGCCGGGTTGCATGTGCAGGCCACCAACATCTACGGGTTGAGCGAGATCATTGGTCCGGGTGTATCACAGGAAGCGGTGGACGAACGCGGCACGGGCAGCTATATCTGGGAGGACCATTTCTATCCCGAGGTGGTCGACCGGGATTCGGGGGAACCACTCCCCCACGGTGAAGAAGGCGTTTTGGTATTCACCACCCTGACCAAGGAAGCCATGCCCTTGCTTCGTTACTGGACCAACGACATTTGCCGCATCCAATACGACCCCAACGGCAGTCGTACCCATATCAAGATGAGTCCCATCCTCGGCCGGGCCGACGATATGCTGATCATTCGCGGGGTGAATCTCTTTCACACGCAGGTGGAGGAAGTCATCGAGCAAATGGATTACCTAACGCCAAATTATCAGTTGATCGTAACCCGGCGCGGTTCCCTCGACCAGGTGGAAGTACGAGTAGAGGTAGCTGCGGGTGCTAATCCGGAAAGCACGGAACTGCGGGATCGGCTGCAGCAAAAGATCAAAGACACCATCGGGCTGAGTATGGACATTATGCTGGAGCAGCCCGGCCAGATTCCCCGCAGTCAGGGCGGGAAGTTGGCCCGGGTGGTGGATCAGCGGAGTTAAAGGTGGTCGATCCTTCCTTGGGCGCCGTAGCCTTGGCGAAGGAAAGCCAGGATCGACCGGAACCATGATTGAAATAACGATTCCTGACACCTAAGTTTCTACCCATATTCCACCCTTAAAGGGAAATTCTCAAAAGGTCCCGTTAGGGACCATATATGGGTAGAAATTAGAATTGGACAAGGGAAAACCGTGCCGTTCCGCGGGCGCCGAAGTCCTTACGGACGGAGGGGCTAGGTACGGAATATAGGTACTAATCCACCGACACCATCTCTACCTGCCAGACACGTTGCAAAAGCTCTTGTTTAGTCTCGGGTTCCGGCGGTTCCATCACTCCGTGCAGAGCAGCCAGGTATAGGAACATACAAACCGCCAACGTGGGGAAAAGGAATTTCGCGGTCCGCACCACCTTGGAAGACCGGGTGGAGGCATCGTGACTGAGCACATGGTTCCAAAGGTGGGCCAGCGCAATAAACCCGCCTCCGAGCGCCGAGAGTGTATAATGACCGTCCACGCTGACATGTCCCTGGGCTAACCAAAAAAGCAGAAACCCCAGTACCGCTATTTTTGCCGGAAGGCTGCTACCGTGCCGGTATCGCCAGTCTGTGGCAAGCGTCGCCCCCGACACACCTACGCTACTCACGATTAGTACCCACTCCAACGCAGTACCCTCTAGCCAGTGAAAAGCCGGAAACGTAGTAGCCGAAAGAAGCATGGGCATAGCCAGGCAATGAATAGCACAAGCAAATGCTAACAGTCCACCCAACAGATCTCCTTTTCCGTGCATAGTTTTTGTTTTGGAAGTAAACCGATTTTAATGCAACATTGTTGCAAATAAAACAACAAAATCCTAGCTTTGAAAAAAATTGCAAGTATGCCGCATATGAAAACGTACGCCCTCCTTTTTTCCATTTTCCTGATGGGCTTTATGAGTGATCTGCAAGCCCAGGATCCGGCCGTTATTTCCTGGTCGGTGCTGGCCGATGTCGAGTATAAAGAGCAGTACGATGAAGCTTTACAAGCGTACTGGCTGGTACCAGAATTTGGATCCCAACCACGGCGCTTTGAGGGGAAAGAGGTTGTCTTGATGGGCTATTTCATCCCCTTCAATCTGGATAGTGAATTCTACGTCTTATCGCGCTTTCCGTACTCCAATTGTTTTTTCTGTGGCGGTGCGGGCCCCGAAACCGTACTCGAATTGCAATTCAAAAAGCCCCCCGGTGACCTGACGATGGACAAAAAGTATTTCTTCCGGGGCACCCTCGCTCTGAACAACGACGATTTCGATCACTGCAATTACATCCTTAAAAATGCCAAGGTCATCACGGAAGATGAGGTCTGGCAAATCAAAAAACAATAATGTCCTATGTCTAAGTATTTATCGACCGTTCTGGTAGCAATGCTCCTCTGCCTGGGTGCCAGTTGTAATTCGGGCGAGGATGTAGACCCGCTGCTGAAGGATGCCTTCGCCATTCACCAGGAAGCCATGCGTATTGAACAGACCGTACAGCGGCAATTGGATAGTTTTCCGATCTCCGCTGACACGGAAATATTCCTTCGCGCCCGTCTTGAAAGGTGGGAAGAGCAACTGGTGGAAGTCCCCGGCTTTGAACACGAACACCACCACGGGCACGATCACGACCATGACCATGATCACGGAAATTCCGTAAAAGTGACACCCGAACATATGCTGGCCATCCAACAGGAGTCACTGGACTCTATTCGGAATATTCAGGGCGACCTGGACCGGCAAATCAGAAGGAACTAATCCTATGGACGGGCAGGTTTTACTCTCGCAACTCGCTAACAAAAGGTTTGCTGCGAATGGCGGTGCTAGTATTGCCTTTGTTCTCTTACAAAAGTTGTGGGTGAGAGGTGAATTTAGTCGATCCGGCCCCGCCTGCACCCTTAGGGGCTTCAGCAGTCGCAGGCTTTCCTTCGCCAAGGCTACGGCGCCCAGTGAAGGGCCGACATCCAATGGCGGTCGATCCTCTAGTGCTGCGGATCAGGAATCTATAATTATCCACTTTGACCATTATTTTTACATTAGGCACAGTAGAGACGATCTCGGTAGCGCTGCGGTCAATAATCATTAAAGCCGATCGGTCCTTTGGAGGGCGAACACATTGCGTACCTGACCGCACGCTCGTCAGCTTTTCCTTTTACAATACTAAAGGCTCCTAAAGGGGTCCCGTTAGGGACCAAATATGGGTTGAAATTACAATCGGATAAGAAAAAACCGTGCCGTTAGGTACGGAATATAAAATTGCGTTTTCTTCGAAGAATAAATAATCTTGACCCGCGGTACTAGAGAGGTCCAATATTGGTAGCAGAAAAGAGAAAAAAACCTCCAAGGTCGTTTCAATTTCGTGGCATCATGCCTTTCTACCGAGATGCGATCTCTCTAGCGCCAGGGGTCAGGGTACAATAATTGTGGGGCGATGAAAAGTCGATCCAGAGGATCGACCACCAAAAAACCACCGGCCCCTCTCGGGACCGGTGGTGCAAATCTATCCATCAGATGCGTGCTTGCCTAAGCCAGCACGGCTTCTTCGCTCTTGCTGGTGACGGTCTCCCAGGTGCCATCAGCACGCAACAGGTAGGATTCCTGACGCGTGGGATCCTGTACCTGCAGGAAGATCCATTCGTTGTAGAGCAGCTTTTGTAAGACTTCGTGTTTTTCGACCAGAGCTTCTACCCGTTCGCGGGGGGTGTACACAAAGGCTGTCAGGCGCAGCGGCTGGTGGTAAAGCTCTTTATCACTGCGTTGCACCGACTGCATGGGCAGGCCGTGCATCAGGTCACTTCCGTTCCCCTGCATGACGCCCACCTTGCCGACCACGTTATGGGCAATTTTGTTGCCGCTTCCGAAGGCCACCGGATCCACCGTGGAGAAGTAGTACTGGTTATTGATCCACTGGGCGACCACCAGGGGTGCCGTCAGGATGGTTTCCAGAGAAGTGTTCTCCGTATCCTGTTCCCAATCGTAGGAATGCAGGAAACAACGTCCTTTGAGGTCCAGGTTGGCGGTCAGATGGCGCGGTGCCGCGATGAAGCCGGCGTTACCAGCCAGCCCCCATTCGGGACGTACCTCTGACCAGTCGGCGCTGCGCCGCAGCAGGTCATCACCGGCCTTAGCGCCGAACTGGGGCGCCCGGTAGTCGAGGTTCCCCCGCTGTGCCAGCTCGAGGTCCTTACGGAGTTGCGCAATTTGCGCTTCTTTTTCGGCATCTAATTCGGATAGGTCGAGCAGGCTCACCGCATCGGTGGTGGTATTGTGCTGGCCTCCGATGAAGAGGGTATCCTCCGGAATGTCGATCCCTTCTTCCCGCAACTCATGGCGCACCGTGCGCTGGTTGAGAATCCGGGCCAGGGCAGCGGCATTGGGTCCGCCGTGGCGTCCTCCGCAGGCCCCGCAGTCGAGAGCGGCTGCGTAGGGGTTGTTCTCGGTCTGGCTGCCGTGCCCGCAAAAGACGACCAGTGGCGCAAAGTTCGTGGTGAGTCCCATCATCCGCAGAGCGTTGCCCGCGTAAGCTATCTGATTTTTCATCGGAATGCCCAGGTCATGCTGCTGTTGGATGTCGGGCACCAGGTCGATGTTGGGATAGAACCATTTGCGGCCGCCGGTACGCCATTTGGTAAGCTGGCGGGGAATCAGGCTGCGGCCGATAGTGATGAGGGCTGCAGGTAAACCAAGGGCTTCCACCGCCGCAAAGGGCGTGGCCAGGTTGTATTTCAGTGATTTGTAGGCGGCTTTGAGCTCGTTGAGCAGAGTACGACCGCGTTTATAGGAATCCAGTTGGTGGCTACAGGCCGGGGTAGTGGTAGTCTCCAGTTCGTGGGCCGGTTGCAGCAGAACCGGCAGGGATTTGATCCGTTCCCCGAGAGCCGTTTTGTAGGCGATGGGCAGGCCAAAGAACCCGGCAAAGCCCAGGGTTTCGTAGTTACCGGTTCGTTCCAATTGCTGGCGAAAAGGCTCCGACCGCACATCAATGCAGAAGGCCATCTGAGCATCGGGCCGGCTGACCCCGGTCTCCTTTTTGGCGGAAGCCTCCAGATCCAGCGTCAGCTTTTGGCGGAAGCCTGATTCCCAAGCCTCCAGTAGTTGCAGACTCAGAGCAGACTGGGCAAACTGTACATTCCACAGAAGCGTTCCCCATTGGTTGGCCGCTACATCAGATGTCGGCTGCAGGTAACCAGTCAGCCATTGGTGTAACTGTTGTACCGAACGGTTCGGGCCTGCTTTTTTGGTAGCGCCTTTCGGCAAAAGATGATCGATAAGCACGCGCACCGTCAGGTATTCGGTCAGATCGATCGGATACTTTTGCTGGGGCTCGTAATCAGCTTGCTCACTGCGCCACTTGATGAAGCCCGCCCAGCCCGGCAGGGCCAGCAGCTGATCGCGCAGGTAGCGTCCGTACTGGTCTTGGTCGACCGGAATATCTTTCAGGATCTGGTACAGAGCCTTTTCCGGATCATCCGAGAGGCCGGCCAGCCAGGATTTATGCTTGCGACCGAGCTTATCGTGGCGCAGGAGTGCACGCAGGGCTGCGTAGAATCCTTCCCTGCGCAGAGGCATACCCCAGGCAGCCTGCCCTTCGTCGAGGAAGGCGCCCAGCCACTGGATCACCTGCTCATTGACGGCATCCAGGCGGTGGGTCCAGGGTAATTCCTGCCCCCAGCTGGCTACTGCCTCCGCTAAAAAGCCAGACGATTGCGCGGGTATGTCCTTGCGCTCATCAAAGGTCTGGTACATACGGTACAACAGGTCTTCCCAGTCCACCTCCGTGTCAGCCTGCGGCAAATCGCCGGCCATTTCCCGAATGGTATTCCGAACCTGATCATCGGACAGATCGCCGGAGGATCTCAGGTGCCACATAGCGGGGAGCGTGCGGGCACCGAGCAGGCGTTGCCCCATCTGGGTAGCTTCCGCAAAAGAATAGTCTTCCAAGCCCTGCAGGGGGTTGCAGGCTACGGCACCCGACAGGGGCCAGACCGGAGCGATTAGCGACATGAGCTCGGATAGTGAAAAGCTGGCCTTAAATTCGATCCAGGGATTCGTATCAGCCTGGGTAGTATGTTTGCGTGTCATGGTATTCGTTTTTTTTTGTTGAATGGAATTAGGAAGGGAACTGAGTGCGCTGGGTAGTCCAGGTGGTGCTGGCCGGACGGCTGGCTCCCAGGGCCCGCACGTACAAGGGCGTCAGCCAACTGCGTCCGGCATTGGAAGGCAGGTAAGAGCGGAACAGCATCAGCAACCAGCCCAGCACAAACAAGCCCAGTAAAGCCAGGTGCCAGCCCGCCAGAGGACGTCCGAGATCCATTGGTATATGGTGTTCTACCCACCCTACGGCAAGGCCGTACACGGCAGCACCGGCCAGCCCCAAAGCTCCGGCCAGTACTGCCCGGCCGACCGTGGGGTTGGTGTGGAGAATGGTCATCACCGCGTGGGCGCAGGTGATACCGCAAAATACCAGAAGCAAGTTATAGGTGGAGTAGATCGGCATCGGAGCGCCGGTGAGCAGCCAGAAAATGCCTGCTCCCAGCGTACCAAGGATGAGCCCGAACGCGAAAACGGGCAGGGCTTTAGGGCCTTTGAGGGATAAGCTGCGGTTACGAGCCGCTTTGACGGTGGAGCCGGCACTGAGAAATAGAGATGCTTTGAAGAAGCCATGCCAGATCATGTGAGCGATAGCTGCCGGGAAAAGACCCAACCCACACTGCATGATCATAAAGCCCATTTGCCCCATGGTGGAACAAGTCAGGGTGCGCTTTACATCCGATTGTACCAGCATCCAGGTGGTTCCGACCAGCGCGGTGAGCCCCCCCAAAAGAATGAGCCAGGTGAAGCTCCACTCCTGAGTCAGCAGCAACGCATGGCCTTTGAAAAGAATGAGCGCTCCACCGTTTACCAGCCCCGCGTGCATGAAGGCAGAGACGGGGGTGGGTGCGTTAGCCGATCCGATCAACCAGCGGTGAAAGGGGAATATAGCGGATTGCAGGCAGCTCGCCAGCAGCATTGCGATCACCAGGATACGCGTCAGCCAAACCGGGGTATCCGAAAGCGCAAGGTTCGACCAGTACCACTGGCCCGACTGCCCGTAGACGGTCAGGGCAACGATGAGGAGTAAAATGGTTGCCGCTCCCAGGTGATAAGAGGCCTGACGAGCACTGGCCCGGGCGGCGCTCCACTGTGGGTTCAATGCAAGGAGACGGATCAACAATCCATTACTGAGCAACAGCCCCGTTACCGTAAGCAACATATGATCGCTGGCAGCAAACAACAGCAGACTCATGGTAAGTCCGAGTATTACCTGCCAGAAAAAGATTTCCCGGCGATTACCCGCCAGATGGCGGCGGGCGTATGATTGTACGATCAAACTAATGAAGCTAATCACCGACCCCAGTAACCAGGTGGTTGGATTGGGGCGTATCCCCATGATCAATGCCTCCTCCGGAAACCAAATCCCGCCAATTAGGGACAGAAAAAAAGCGACACCGGTTAATACCAGGGCCGCCTTGAGGGCGCGAAGACCGAAAAGGGATAACCCTAACAGGCCCGAAGCCAAACAGCCAAACAAGATCAAGTAAAGCATATTTCTTCTGATTTGTTTTGTTGGGACTGCAAGGTAAGGGGACCAGGACTATTAAAGAAATTAAAAAACTTGATTCCCATTATTAGAATTTCTAATTTTACAGAATAGGCAAAACAAGAACCAATAACTATGAGCACCTTCGACCCCGATGCCCTTTACCTCGATCTGCCGCTGTTACGGACCTTTATCACGGTCGTCGACCAACAGGGTTTTAGCTTGGCTGCCAACGAGTTACACCGAACCCAATCGGCCATCAGCCAGCAGATCAAAAAGCTGGAACAGATGGTTGGCCAGCCTCTCCTGAATAAAAGTGGTCGCTCCATTTCCATGACGGATGCCGGTAAAAAAGTGTACCAATACGGCTGGCAGATCCTCCGTGTAGAGCAAAAATTACGGGAAGAATTATTCAGCGATGAGATATCCGGACGGGTTCGGCTGGGTATTCCGGAGGATTTGGCCACCCACTACTTACTACCCATTCTGGCCCGATTCCGGGAACAATTCCCGCGCATACAGCTCGCGGTGGAGTGTGATCTGACTGAGCGCTTGTACAAGAACTACCAGGCCAATGAATACGAGCTGGTCATCCTGAAGCACGAACAGCTCAATGTGGCCTACCATCACCGTATTTTCAAGACTTGGTACGATCCCCTGGTCTGGGTGGGTCGCGACCCGGAGGAATGTGCGCGCTGGCAGCAATCGGAGCGCATCCCGGTGATCGTATCGCCCGAACCCTGCGTGTACCGGCGACAGGTCCTGCACAAACTGGCCGCCGATCGCCTGGCCGCTGACCTGACCTATGTGAGTGAAAGCTATAACAGCAAGTTGTTTGCCATCCGGGCGGGCATTGGCCTGGCCGCCCTGCCCAAGAGCCTGGTTCCAGAGGATTGTGTGATCGTGGAAGAGGGCCTCCCTACCCTGTCGGCCACGCAGATATCCCTCTTCACCTCGGAAATACAAGCCAAAGTCGCTCAGTTCCTGCGCGACCGGATTGTGGAGAGTTTTGATGCGCAGTTGTTGTAATTGAATGGGAGGTTGGGGCTAGCCTATACCGTAAAACCTTGATTTTCTAGTCCCAACCTCCCGTACAAGGTAGTAGGTAGAGGGTATATGGATTTAGAGCAAGTCTTACTACCTTATACCCCATACCAAATACCTAATACCAACTACTAATTACCAAATACCAACTCAACTATGCGTTTTCCATTCGTTCTGATCGTATTTTTAAGCCTGTTTCTCATCGCCTGCCAATCCAATTCGGAAGGTGAGCAGACCGACAACACCGAAGAAACAACCTCGGCAGAGCAAACGGCTCTCTCCGAATCACCCCGCCACCACGAGTGGGTGAATCTGCCCCGCGAAGAGGGCACCTACAAAGCCTTTGTGGTCTATCCGGAATCATCGGAGGCGACCGATGCCGTGATCGTCATCCACGAGAATCGCGGCCTCAACGACTGGGCCCGCACCTTTGCCGATGAGCTCGCCGGTCGCGGCTACCTGGTCATCGCTCCCGACCTCATCTCCAACACCGTCGAGGGGTACGAACGCACCACCGATTTCCCCAACTCCGATGTAGCCCGCGAAGCCATTTACGCCCTGGATGCCGATCAGGTCACGGCCGACCTGAATACGGCCTACGATTACATCAAAGACCTGTCAGCTTCGACGGGCAAGGTGTCGGTCGCCGGTTTCTGCTGGGGTGGCACCCAGTCGTTCCGCTATGCCACCAATAACCCCAACCTGGAGCGCGCCATGGTTTTCTACGGCACCGCTCCCGAGGATAAATCGGAACTGGAATCCATCAATTGCCCGGTCTACGGTTTCTACGGTGGAGACGACAACCGGGTGAACTCTACCATTGAGGCCACCGAGACGGCCATGACCGAATACGGTCACACCTACGAGTACGAGATCTACGAAGGGGCCGGACACGCCTTCATGCGTCGCGGACACACTGAGGAAGAAGGTCCAAATAAAGAAGCCCACGATCAGGCGTGGGATCGGTTGATCGGGTTGTTGGGTAGTTTTTAATTTTTAGTGTTTAATTTTTAATTGGACCACTCGGGCACAAAAGCACTGAAGATTTTGGATTTTGGATTTAACCTAAAGGTAATGGCGAGTAGCCCCAGACAACGGACTTTAGAAATCCCAGCCGAATAATTAAAAATTCAAAATCAAAAATTCATAATTATTATTGGCGAATAGCCTTCGCCAACGCGCCTCAGAAATCCTAATCGAATAATTAAAAATCAAAAATTCATAATTCAAAATTACTTTGGCCCAACCTTTTTTGATTGATCCGCATCAGATAAGTAGTCGAAAACATCAAAACCCACTATGCGCTCAATTACACTGTTTATTTGCCTGCTCTTTTTTGGCGAAAGCCTGATCGCTCAAGATGCCTTTTCCTTTAAAGCGGAAGCCATTCCAGAAATCACCGGGACTCTGAT
>JASBTH010000037.1 GCA_030148525.1 Saprospiraceae bacterium
CATTCCTGAAAACGGAGTTTCCAGTATCAGATAATCGGCAGGAAACCGGGCTGCTATCCGGGTGGCGAAGGTCGACCCCATAGATCGTCCGTAAAGGACCAATGGCACATCGGGCAACTGCTGGCGCACCCATTGGTATACAGCTTCAGCATCACGATACATATTTTCCTGATTCCTGGGCCCTCTACTCTTTCCAAAACCCCGGTAATCAAAGGTGATCACTTGGTAATCTTGCTTTTGCAAAAAAGCCAGGGTCGGATTCCAGGAATCTACCGTACTGGCATTGCCGTGGCAATAGAGTATCAACCCTTTGGGTGGGTCGGGATTCTGAAACCACAGCAGATGAATACGACCGCGATGACCAGTTTCCAACCAATGTTCCCGGTAAGGGTTGGGCAGTTCGAAAGAATGATCCGAAGGTATGGTCCGCGAACGGAAAATAAACCAGTGTTGAAAGGGCCCCGTTAACAAATTACCCAGGATCAGCAAACCAATGACTCCGAAGAACAAGCACGAAAAAAGGTCCGACAATCCGGATAACAAGAACAGTACAGCCATAGATGAACCGGTTTCGGGTAATCTACGGATTTTGTGATATACCGACAACGAAGTGGCCCGGGAACCCAAACCACTTTGAGATGAGTACATACGGGTGTGAAAAGGTTTGGCAGGGCCAAAATCTTTTCGGAAGCGGTATAATTACCTACCTTTAACGCCAAACCAACCTACTCAGGAAACATGAAATTATTGCAGGACAAAGTTGCATTAGTCACCGGCGGATCCCGTGGAATCGGGGAAGCCATTGTCAAACGATTCGCCGAGCAGGGTGCTAAGGTAGCCTTCACGTATCGCTCATCCGAGGAGCAAGCTAAAGCCGTAGTACAGGCGTGCCAGGAATTGGGTGTGGAAGCAGTAGGAATGAAATCCGATGCCGCTTCCTACGAACAAGCCGAAGGGCTGGTCAAGGAAGTGATCGACCGCTTTGGGAAACTCGATATTCTGGTCAATAATGCCGGTATCACCCAGGATAACCTCATGCTCCGCATGACAGAGGAACAATGGGATCGGGTGATCCACGTAAACCTCAAATCCGTTTTTAATCTGAGCAAGAATGCGCTGCGCCCCATGATGAAAAACCGGGGAGGTGTAATTATCAATATGAGCTCTATTGTCGGGGTGACCGGTAATGCCGGTCAGGCCAACTACGCCGCGTCCAAAGCCGGTATCCTGGGCTTCACCAAGTCATTAGCCAAAGAAATGGGGTCCCGTAATATCCGGGTTAACGCTATTGCCCCCGGTTTTATCGAAACGGATATGACCGATGCTCTCGATGACAATACCCGCGAAGCATACCTGAGCAACATCCCTTTAAAGCGCTTTGGAAAAGCAAACGAGATTGCGGATGTATGTGTTTTCCTCGGATCCGATTTGGGCAACTATGTTTCCGGTCAGACCATCAGTGTTTGCGGGGCGCTTAATACTTAGATTCGAACAGCTTCTTAAACACCCATTTCCATGAATCCTTCGGCTTATTCCAGCATCTATAAAGCCACCCTTTTGACGGAAGTCAGGCGACGACTGTTTGAGGAATCCTTTGCGCGCATTCGCCAGTGCTTAGGAATGCTGACTCCTGACCAGATCTGGCAGCAACCCAGCAAAATATCCAATAGTATTGGCACCCTGATAGTCCACGTCTGCGGTAATTCCCGTCAGTGGATCGTCAGTGGCCTGGGTCAGCGGCCGGATAAACGGGAACGCACCACGGAATTTTCCGGGAAGTATACCTATACTGCGTCTGAATTGCTAAACATGCTGGACGAGGTGGAGAAAGAAGTGGAGGACGTATTAAATCAATTGAATACCGAGCAATTACTGGCTACCTACCAGGTTCAGGCTTTTCGGGAAACCGGAATGAGTATGTTGATCCACGTGATCGAACACACTTCTTATCACGTGGGTCAGATCACTTACCTGACAAAATGGATGACAGATCAGCAGACGAATTACTACGGAGATATTGATCTGGAAAGCAAAAACGAAGGCCCGGTATAGCACAACCGGGCCCACTTACCAAAATGGTCAGCAGGGCCGTGTTCCTTTTCCATTTTGCTGAGTATTGCCCACTTGAGTAGGTTCCACGCCTACCCGGGCAGGGGACATCAGACACGACTGACCGAAAGCAAAAATCACTAATTCGTTGAGGTAATAGGTGATGTGCGAACAGACGTGCAAGACGCCCATAGCTCTTTTGTAAATTATGGAAAATCAAGGCTGTACGCAATTAATTTTATACACAGCCACTAACGGCCGTCAACATAAGTTATCCACAAAATGTGCATAACTGAGGTAAGCGGTAAGAAGGATCCGCAGGTGTGTTGAGAAGCCACCCGAAAAGGGAGGCTTCTCAATTGTTGTTGAAAGTAGGAATGTGAACTACCGGACCAAGGCCGGTTGTTTGGCAATGCCGAGTGATAACTTCTTGGTGCCTTTAGCAATCACTCGAAGGCGATCAAAATTCGGTTCGTATTCAGTACCATAAACTGAATCTTTTTCAAGCAGTACGTTTGTCTCCAGTAGCCGGTCGAGTAAATACTCTAACCTTTCAGCGTCCAATTGGGTCGATACCAGCAAGTCTAAATAAGAACCGCAAGGGTATTCACCAAAAAAGTCAAGAACAAGTTGTGTGTCTTCATAGGTAAGCAATTCAAGTACGAACAATGCCTTACCCATCGACACCCTCTGGTTTGTCGTTGTAGTGTTTCTAGTGTGCATGAGAGTGTAAGGGTTTGTTACTAGCGAATCAAAGAACGAGTTTCACGGGTATGTACGGTGAGACTAATCAATGGGTTGCGAATCACATTGAAATTTATCACATAAACTTACGTTTAAGGTATTTACTTATGTCGATTTCTGTCGATTCGGATTTGGTATAGATATATCAGCAATCCGTCTAAAAACGACGGTTTGCTGACCAAAAGGAGCGCTTTCCCTGGTCTTTATAAGAGCATAACAGCTATTTTTAAAAAAAAATCATTTGTTCATGCAACTCAGACCACTCGCGGGCCTACTCTTCACCATCCTATTGGTGCTTAGTGCCTGCAACACCGAAGGGGGCGGCGACGACACCGCCACGAAATCCTTCAAAATTGATTACGAAAAATACGAATTGGATAACGGGCTCGATATCATCCTCCACGAGGACGATTCGGATCCCATTGTATCCGTCGCCATCCTCTTCAATGTGGGGTCCAACCGCGAAAAACCCGGACGCACCGGTTTTGCACATTTCTTTGAACACATGCTTTTCCAGAATTCGGAGAACGTGGGGAAGGGTAATTTCTTCAAGACCATTGAAGAATTGGGAGGAAACTTCAACGGAGGTACCTGGAACGACGGTACCATCTACTACGAGACCATCCCCAAAGATGCCCTGGAGCGCATTCTGTGGATGGAATCGGACCGGATGGGATTCATGATCAACACCGTTACCGAGCCCGTGCTGGAAAATGAGAAGCAAGTCGTGAAGAACGAAAAGCGCCAGCGCGTCGACAACCAACCCTACGGCCACACCAACTACGTGATCGACAAGGCTCTGTACCCGGAAGGTCACCCCTACAACTGGCAGGTGATCGGATCGCTGGAGGATTTACAAGCAGCCACCATTACCGATGTAAAGGAATTCTACGACAAATGGTATGGTCCGAATAATGCCACCATGGTGATTGCCGGCGATATCGAATCACAGGAAGTAAAGGACCTGGTCGAAAAATATTTTGCTGAGATCCCGGCCCGTGGAAATCCCGAGCCCATGGATCCCATGCCCGTGAGCCTGGAAGGCAACATCAAGCTGATGCACCAGGATAACTTCGCGCAATTACCCGAAATGCGCATGGTCTGGCCAACGGTTGAGGACGGGCACCCCGATTCGTACCCCCTGACTTACCTGGGCGAACTACTGTCACAGGGGAAACGGGCTCCGCTCTATCAGGTGATTGTGGAGGAAGAAAAACTGGCCCCCAACGCCAGTGCCTATAATTCTACCCGGGAGCTGGCCGGCGCATTCAACCTGCGGGTGCGCGCCAATGCCGAAACCGACCTGGACGATGTCTACGCCGCCGTGCAAAAAGC
>JASBTH010000066.1 GCA_030148525.1 Saprospiraceae bacterium
TCTGAGCATTCCCGCCGATGGTCCAGTAGATAGAGGGAGCAGATCGTAGGGTGATCAGTGGATCATCTACTAATTCATTCGTCGTCTCGGCATAAAATGCGTAGGGTACGGATTGTAACTCGGAACTACTAACCAGATTAAAGGCCGACTGGTCACGACCGCTAATCTCCAGGTTCAGCCAGATCGTTTCCGTTGCCCAGGGTACCTCCTGTAGCGTATTGTTCCCGACTGCATTTCCCTTCCCGATGATAAACCGGAAAATACCTAAGTCATCGGTTTGCAGCTCGTGAACCTCCGAATAGTGGGCCCGGGATTCGGAATTGCCCTTCGACACAAAAGACAGGCGCACCTGCAGGCGCTGGTCCGCCATGAGTTGACCCTCGGAATCATAGGCTACCCCCTGGTAGTTGATACCCCAAAAGGGCGCATCCTGAGCTGACAACCCGGTCGGGATGCAGGCCAGAATAGTAGCTACCAGCAGTATTAAAATTTGGTTTCGCATATTCTTTGCGTTTATCGCGTTCGAGTAAATAGCAGCGTCATGAAACGCTTTATTCACCCTCATTTCCTGTTATTTGCATATCCACTCGCGCCCACTGGGTGGCGTAGTTAGGATCACGGCGTATCTTTTTCATGAAGGGGATGGGATCATTGATAATTTCCTCCAGACCGGGAAAGCGATCGAGGTTGTAGCCTTTTGCTTGTAATTGCTCACCGGCTTGCTGGAATGCCATTTTGAAAAAGCCTTCATTCTGCCCGACAAACTGATCGAACTGCTCATCGGTAATTCCCTTGGTCATGGTGGTCTGAGGCTGCATAAAAGAGTTGGTGATCAGTGCCTGTGATAACTCATTCTCTGATTTCAGCGGTTCTTTACCCTCCAGGTATCCCATGATATTATCGACGCGATGATTCAGTTTTTCCACCTTTTGGCTTAAATCATTGGCATTGATACCAACGGCCACATTTACGAAGTTAAGCGGTTGATTGGGGGCTTCTTCCCAGGCTACTCCAATGATGCGGTGATAGTCACCCGCTTCCATATCGTCGGGATGAACAGCAATGCCCACGCCATCGTTATTTCCGGAAGGTACGATGTAGTCGCCCAGGGCCACGGGGCCGCTTACCCGGACGGGGACTTGTCCCATAAAGGCTATTTTCTCATAGAGATCCTCCTGATCTTCTTGTGGTGCATTACCCAACACAATGGGGCGCATGGAAACTACCAGGTAGTGATCAGCGCCCTCTGTTTCCAGCGATACTTTACCCGCGTGAATTCCAACTATTTCACCGTAGCTAAGATCGCGGCTTTCGGGGTCACGTAGCAACCATTCGGCGTAGTCACCCGAGCCGGACGCGTAGGTTACACCTACACTGGCAATAGCGTTGGCATTGTATTCACCAATCTGTAATCCCAGGCTCACGGAGCTGGCAACTAAAGCAGCTACGTTGGCCGCTGCGCCAACCGCTGCGCCGGCAGCCAGACCGGAAGCCGCCAAACCACCAACCTCTATCCCGGTGGCGACACTTTGTGCAATCAGGGAAGCGATGTTAATGGCAAATACCGCATTCTGAAAAACATAATCGAAAGAAGTTAAAAGCTCATCGAGAGTTTGCCCCTCGATCTCACCCCACTTGGTTCCGCCCACTGCTTCGGGATTTCCGGCCGTTCCTCCGTCGGCGAAGGTTACAAAGTTGTTACTACTGGAACGTCCACCATTCACCTTAATGTAGATTCCCTGGTCGCTTCCCTGAACAGTTAGTGGGTAAGCATCGTAACTGCCTTCTCCGCCGGTTACTCCGCTCAGGACCTGGACTTGTCCATCATTGGTAATAACCAGTCGGTCGGTATTATTCGTTTTGAAGTGTAAGGCATTGTCGTCCCTGGTACCAAGGAAATGGTAGGGCGGGCGCGTATCGTTGTTGCCGGTAGTGGTCCAGTAAATAGAAGACCCACTGCGCAGATCTACCTCATTATCATCAACGAGTCGGTCGGCCTTTTCGGCGTGAAAGGCGTAGGGTACGGCAAAGAGTTGATTTTTGCTCGCCACCTTGAACCCACCGTACTGGCTGTCAAACAATTCGATTTGCAGCCAAATATCTTTGTTCGACCAGGGTACATCCGCCAGTGTTCCCACATCGGAACCTCCTTTACCGATAATGAGTTGGAAATACCCTTCCTGATCCGTTTGCACCAAATGACTTTCCGAAAAGAAAGGCTCAGCAGAAAGCTCATTTTCGCCTAAGGATACGCGCAGGAACACCTCCTTATTGGCCAAAGGCATACCTGCTTCATCGCGGGCAACACCTTGGTAGTTAATACCCTGAGGCACCGACTGGGCCCAGAGACCTCCCAGGCAAAGGAGGGAAAAAGTCAGGGTTAGGTATATTTTTCTCATCGAACTGATTATTGACTCGTTAGTGGATTGTTTAATGCTCATATCAAGCGGTTCACTGTCCAACTTTTATTAATTGAAAACTGGATGCCTGCCTGGGGTCATTCTCCGGAATGAGGCGAAGGTGATAGGCGCCCGCAGGAAGCGCTTCGACGTCGATCTGACGGTCACCGGCCACCAGGCCGCGTATAGTTTTGAGAACCCGGCCCTGCTGGTCCAGGATTTGTGCGTGGAAGGTCCGCTCCTCTTTTGCCGGAAGGCGCACCGTAAACAGGTGCGATACCGGATTGGGGAAGAAGGAAACCTCTAAGCCCTGGGCGGGCTCCAGAATCAACGACAAATGTGGCTGCTGGAAACCTTCGGTTACTGAACCACCACCGTTTTCGGCATAAGCTCTTTGGACCGCCATTTCCCCGGCTGTCCAGCTAACGGTGATCCCGTTACCCGTGGATATACCCCCGGCCAGACCGATCACCTGACGGTCAATAGTTTGACCGGAAAGATCCGTCGATAAAAAACATAATGTAAACAGAAAAACCCCTACGATCCAGGTGCGGATGGTAGCGGATGTCTGAAAGGTGACCTTGGTGTTCGAGTTATTGACCCGAACAACGTTTTTTACTGGATATGGATACTGGTGCATATGCACACCTGTGCCCACATCGAAA
>JASBTH010000074.1 GCA_030148525.1 Saprospiraceae bacterium
CGTGAACCCGTACTGGCCCCAGCAGGGGGGTAGCAGCATTAAAGGAAGAGTCTTCTACGAACAGGTTATCGGACAGGGAAAGAGAAGGGTTATTGTGATCATCGGTTACAATGGCATCCTCGTCGATGGTCCAATTGACCGGAGTAATCCCCTTTTCAAAATCTTCGGCAAATGGAAGACTGTAAGCCGACTGTATCTCCAAATAAGCAGTGTCGTTGGCCGGCTCATCATCGTCGAAATTGATCCATGCTTTAATAGCGTAGGTGCCTGGTTCGGCTGAATTAAATGGCATGGTGAAGGTATAATCAGCCTGGGTATTAGCAACCAGCGCCAGTGGACCCACATTTTCGGTAATTACTTCACCTCCGTTCACCTGATAGGATACATCGAAGGCCGTTAAGGGGGTCAGGCCGAGGTTGGCAATATTCAGTACGAGTTCCTGGTCGGTCAATCCGCATGGGTTCTCTTCCGGAGTAGTGAGGGAAGTAGCCGCCAGATCAATAGTCGGTTGTTCGCGAATAGAGATGGCATCGATAACCGCACCTTCCCGGACATTGGCAAAATCGGTCCGCAAAACGAAACGCAGGCGGACGTCCGATGCTCCGGCAACTCCGGGGAGTTGGCGTGACACCTGAAACCAACCGGTGGTGCCACTCCAGTAACTGCGGTCATTATTGTACCAGTTCACCGATTCCCCGGCGCGGCCCACCCGTTCCCAGGTAATACCGCCATCGGTGGTCACTTCCAGCCAGAGTCCATCGCAACAAGATTCCAGATCGAGGTTGAGCTGAGCTGAGAACAAAGGGTCCTCAGCTACATTAGAAAAATCAAAGCAAGGAGACACCAGGTAGGTTAATTCGTTATTCCCGTAGGTACCCTGTAAGCTGGTAGCCCAGGCACCAGTACCGTCATATGGGCCATCAAGAATATCGGTACCGGGATATCCGTGTTCCCAGGTGGTGGTATCTCCTTCCGATTCAACGGTCCATCCACCACCCCAGCTTTCAAAGGACTCATCGTAGGGTAAGCTGGTTATGGTCGGCACACTGATGATGAGGGTGCTCACGGTATCGTTGTGGAGGAAACTGTCTATTTCGAGTTCGGTCCAGGCCTCAATAAAATATTCGCCGGGCTGACGAAAATTGAACGTTCGGTCGAAAGCAACTATGTCGGTACTGTCTTTTCCCAACACTCCGGTATAGACCCCATCCCTGGGCATATCGATGGGCTGAACATTGCCGTTCACACTAAATGCAAAAGGAATTAGGGATAGAGGCTGCCCGCCGTAATTTTGCAGCCGGAGTTTTACCGAGTCGATGTCCAGGTCACAGGAACTAACCGGCCCTACAATATCGCTGACTCCGACATCAAAAGCCCAGAGGGTCGTAAAAGAGTAAGGGCCCACAAAAGCACTCGTATCTCCGGAGGCACACAATTGGGCGATGTACAGATCGTAATTGGTTTTTTCCGTAAGTCCGGTCAATCGGGTCCGATTATCATTGACCGTTATATCCTGCACCTGCAGGCCTGGGGCTTCGGGACTAAACCCACTATTCCCCAGCCGCAAAAGAAATTCGCCCCCGTCGGGGACGGGTGAGCGCCATGTCACATCGGCACGAAATGCCCGTATGTCTGGTAAAGTAACGCTGGTGGAGGGTACCTCCACGCAAGCCGCACAAGTGATCACTTCGGAATATGAGGCTCCGCCGAAAGGCATGATGCCCGTTTCGGCAAATAGCGTATCACCAGCCGGATTCAGGAGTGTGAACCGCACGTCCTCATCGGCCATACCTGAGAGGTACGCGATACCCAGGTCATCTCCATCCATCAATCCCAGGTACACCGTATTTGAGGTGCCTTCGGTGAGGGAAAAGGCACGCTCCGTATCACCGACGGTAACTGTCAGGGAGGCTCCGTTCCAGCCATCAGCACCGGCATCTTCCAGGATGAGTTGGTAATAACAGAGGGTATCCTGAGCGGAGACTCCGAGGTAGAAAAACAAGCATACCAGTAAAAAAGGGAGACGTAGACGACGCTTCATACACAGTCGTAGTTTTCAGGTTGAGAAACGATGGGGCCCCGACACTTTCGGGGCGGGGGGAGTGGCGACCAGCATTCGTTCGCCAAACTGGCGCCATGTGGCTAAAAATAACCAAATTATCCATTTTTTATGGATGTGTTTTCGGCCTTAACGCACGGGAATACCGTATTGTCACGAAAATGCCAAAAACCTGAACCTTTTGTTGAAAGGCCTGTTTAACTCCAGATAAGAATAATAGTATTAATCCCTGATTTCGAGAATCTTAGTAAAAAAACCTTAGCGTGGCTGTTTACTCGATTAGCGACCTGGAAAAACTCTCGGGTATTAAGGCACACACCATTCGCGTGTGGGAACAGCGCTATAATATTATTGAGCCCAAGCGGACTAAAACCAATATCCGCTACTATCAGGATGCTGACCTCAAGTTCTTGCTCAATATTGCTCTCCTGAATAAGAATGGTATTAAGATCTCCAAGATCGCCAAAATGAGCAAAGGCGAAATCGCCGAAAAAGTAGCAGCTATCTCGGAGATAAACTTCGAATACGGCACTCAACTCGATGCGCTTACCATTTCGATGATCGAAATGGATGAATCGAAATTCGACCGGATTGTCTCCACCAATATTCAACAATCGGGTTTCGAGCGTACCATGCTCGAGATCATTTATCCATTTCTGGAAAAACTCAGCGTACTTTGGCTGACCGGCTCCATTAATCCGGTTCAGGAAAACTTTATGAGCTACCTGATCCGCCAAAAGATTATTGTAGCCATTGATAAAGAACCCCTGCCAAATCATAAGAATGAGGACGATGAGGTGTATCTGATCTTTTTGCCGGAAGGCGAAAAACAGGAACTTACCCTGTTGTTTATGCACTATCTCCTGAAATCACGTCGCAAACACGTTATCTATCTGGGTCAGGATATTTCGCTGACCGACCTGAAAGATGCCTACAAAATTCGCAAGCCCGACTACATGTTCACCATGATTTCGGAAACGTTCACCCGCGAACCCGTGCAGAGCTACGTCGATAATCTGGCCAAGGCCTTTCCCGACTGTACTATGTTGCTATCGGGCTACCAGGTTGTGGCCCAACAAGTAACACCTCCCGAAAATGTCACCATCCTGCGCAGTCTTAAACATACGCTTGACTACCTGGAAGTATAGAGGCGGCCCCATACATACCTGTGGACACACATTTTTCGTTTCCATCCCAATAAATGACTAAACCAATTCAAACTATGTTAGTACACGCTCGAATTGCACTGTGTGCATGTCTGTTCACTGCCGTATTATCCGGCTGTTCTTCCGGGGAAGAATCTGCTAAAGCCGGTGAAGCATTGACCATCAGGGCTGAGAATTATCGCGGATCGGCCGATTATCGGGCCGACATCGGAGCCAGCCTCATCTATTGGTCAGGCAGAGAAGTTGTCAGTGGGAAAGAGCACCGCGGCACTATCAAGCTCAACGAAGGTACCTTCTACATTAAAAAGGGGGAGATGAAAGGCGGACGCTTCGAAATCGACATGAAATCACTAACGGTAAAAGACCTGCCATCAGGAGATGGAAAAGAACGCCTCGAGGGACACCTCGCCAGCGACGATTTCTTTTCTATTGAAGAACACCCTACCGCCGAGTTCGAAATTGCATCCATAACGGGTGTCGATACTATTGAGTCAGCTAATGCACTGGTGACCGGCAATTTACGGATCAAGGACATTACAAAAAGCATTACCATTCCCGCCAAGATCAGCATTAACGATCAGTACGTAACGGTGATGTCGCCTGAATTTACCATTAATCGCACCGAATGGGATGTGAATTTCCGGGCAGGTTTCCTGGGAACCGCAAAGGATAAGGTGATCAGCGACCTGCTAACCATCCGCCTGCGCATCAAAGGAGACAACCCCGACAATGCGCCAGCCGGTGGCGATCAACCAACGGAGTAAACCGACGTCTGATTTGGCTGTGGCAAAGTCTGTTAATTTTCTTAGTTTTAATACAGGCCGATCCTGCAGGATCGGCCTGTATGTACACTCGCTAAGAACCCATAATGGACTTCCGTCGACTCTTTGATCTTCTGCATTACCAACAAGCCCGCTTTCCCAACAAAGCAGCACTTTTAGAGCGCGGCCACATGGAATGGCATGCCTGGTCTACCCAAGCATGTATTCAGCGCGTAGATGAGTTGAGTGCAGCATTATTGGAGCTGGGATTGAACCGCGGAGACCGGGCTGGTATCTATGCCAGTGGCGGGAGCCCCGACTGGATCATGCTTGATTTGGCCCTTCAACAAATTGGTGTGGTTGTGGTACCCCTGCACGTGGGCTTGCACGACGACGAACTTGAATACATGCTCAAAGCATCCGGAGTCCGCGCCTGTTTCACATTCGACAGGGAAGGCTACGAACACCTGGATACACTCCGCTCGCAAGCGCGTCCGCTCGAACTACTCCTGAACTTTCGCTCTTTACCAGACCTTCCTTCCCTGGAAGAGCATACACGCGTACCAAGTCCTGAGCACCTGGAGTACATCCAAACCCTGAGGGCCGGCATCCACGAGGATGATCTGGTGACCATACTGTTCACATCGGGAACCTCCGGAAAACCCAAGGGTGTTTGCCTGTCTCACAAAAACATTATCAGCAACCTCAAGTCGGTCATTGCTATTGTCCCGGTGAACTGCCACAAACGGGTGGTCAGCTTTTTGCCCCTCAGCCACATTTTCGAACGCGTCGTGGTATATACCTATCTGGCGGTAGGTGCTTCCGTTTATTTTGCCGAAAACCCGGGTCAGTTGCTGGCCAACCTGAAAGAGGTACGGCCCCATTATCTGACGGTTGTCCCATTAGTGCTGGAGCGATTTTACGAGGACATTCACCGTCATGCCCGACAACGGGGAGGCATACGACAACGGTTGATAGAGTGGGCTATCGATTTGGGAAAGAAGTACAACGGCCGCTTTCGCATCGCTCCCTGGTATTGGTTCAAATTACTAGTGGCCGACCTGATCGTTTATCGCCAGTGGCGTCGGCAACTTGGCGGCAAATTGGAAGGTATAGTCTCGGGAGCAGCGGCTCTAAGACCTGAATTGTCACGGCTTTTTTCTGCTGCGGGTCTGGAAGTTCGGGAGGGCTACGGTCTGACGGAGGCTTCACCGGTGGTGAGCTGTAACCGCTTCGAACCTGGCGGCTTCCGCTTTGGCACCGCCGGTATTCCCATTCCCGGAGTACAGGTGCGGATTGTCAGGGAAGAAGGACAAGAGAACACCGGCATTATCGAAGTAAAAGGACCTAACGTCATGCTTGGCTACCTCGACGACGAGGAAAGCACCCGGGAGGTCATTTCCGAAGATGGCTGGTTACACACAGGAGACATCGGATTCCTGGAAGACCGGCGCTTCCTCCACGTGATCGGCCGCGGATCGAATGTATTCAAAACAGCATCCGGCCAATTTGTATCCGTACGGCGCATCGAACAACACCTGGAACGGTCACACTTCGTACACCAGGCCATGGTGATGGGGCGGAACCAGCCCTGGCTGGGAGCCCTGTTAGTGCCCGACATGGACCATTTGCGGACCTGGTGCGTCCAGCACGAGGTGCATTGGACGGCACCCGAGTACATGATTTTCAACACCTTAGTACTTCAACACTTCGAGCGGGTGATCGAACAATTGAACGAAGACCTTCCCGCCTACGAGCGGGTAAAATCCTTTCAATTGATAGCCGACCCCTGGTCGGTGGAAAATGGTACCATGACCCCTACTATGAAACTGCGCAGAACCCTCATTGAAGAAAGGTATGCCAAAGCACGAGAGCGTTTATTTCCTGAAACCTAAAAACTCCCTAAAACCATGTTTCGCATCTACCTCCTACTGATCTCATTTTGCGTAAGCACAGTTACGATAACTGCCCAGTCGGTATTCGACACCCTGCATCAGGTTGCCCGGGAACCCGTCGATATGCAGCTTACCTTTGATCTGCGGCAACTCCTGAGAAATCTGGACGACGAACCCTGGCTGAAAACGGATCTGCTATTGGTCTCTCAACCCGGCGATACGCTGCGGGCTCCTGTGAAAGTGCGCGCACGGGGCAACTCACGCAAGGATATTTGCTCCCCGCCACCTTTAAAACTAAAGATCAAAAAGAATTTGTTGGCCTCGGTTGGCCTGGATACCACATATAATGACTTCAAGCTGGTCATGCAATGCAAGGACGCCAAGAGCTTTCCCGATTATTTATACCGGGAATACATGGCCTATCGCCTGTATAGCATGTTGACGGATTATAGCTTCAAGGTACACCTGGTGAATTTAACCATCATCGACTCCGAGAACCCCAAACGAATCCTGGAACGAAAGGGGTTTATCATTGAAAACGAAGAGCAATTAGCCGCCAGGCTGGGAGGGGTTATCCGGGAACGGCCCCTCAAATATGCCGATCCGCTGGAAGATCAGTGTTACCTGCGCTTCTGCCTCTTTCAATACATGATTGGCAATACGGATTGGGCACTCGGCAATACCCATAATGTAAAAATGGTGGAACGACCTAGCTTAGGCGATGTGCTGTTGGTACCTTACGATTTTGACTACTCCGGGTTTGTGCATACACCCTACGCTGTACCTGATGAAAGGCTGCCCATACAATCGGTGAAGCAACGCTTTTATAAAGGCATGCACCCGGAAGAGGACTTGCTAATGGCTGAGGTAGCTTACTGGAAGGAACGGATGCCCGCGATGCGGGCATTCCTTACTGACTTCCCCCACCTTGGCAAACGGCACCGAAAGGAGATTCTGAAGTATTTTGACACCTTCGAGAAAATCCTGAATAAGGATAAAAAGATACGCCGCCTTGTCCGCTAATCCTGAAGGATGGCCGGTTTTTCGGTCGACATTATCATTCGGGTAGCACTGAGTTGCTGATCGGTTAATAAGGATAACTCAAGGGTGCCATCCTCCATAAGCTGGTAGTTGAACACGCGTTCCCCGCTGGGGGTATCTTGTTGGTCGATGGTGATCGAGGAAGACCCCGCCCCCTCCATCCAGGTGCCCCTGCTGATATCAAAGATAAATCCACGGCTTTCGTAGGTACCATCTGCGTACAGGCTCAGGAAACTTACTTCTTTCATTTGCGTGGGTTCGCCACGGGTTTGTCGACCACCGGCATAGGCTTCTTTCAGATACCAGTCACCAACTAATGGATGTTGCTCATCACCCGATGTATTGGTTTCCCCTCCACAGGATGACAGACTAAAGACACACCAAAAACAAAGGAAAAGCCATCGATTCATGATATTTCGGTTTAGGGGACAAGATACGGGAAGTGCTATTTCTTTGGCAGCCAATTTTTAGCTAATTTCCAAGGCATTTTATTTGGCAAGTTGTTGATTAGAAAAACATAACATGGAAATAAAGCGTCTTTTCGATTTTATCTACCACCAAAAAGATCAGTTCCCACTTGAACAAGCCTTCGGTGGACGGCAAAATGGTGATTGGCATTATTACAGCACCGATGAGGTTATCAACCTCGCCAATCAGGTAAGCTGTGGATTACTGGAATTGGGGGTACAGCCCGGTGAACGCATTGCCGTAGCCGTGTACCAAAATCGACCGGAATGGGTGATCCTCGATCTGGGCATTCAGCAAATTGGTGCTATTAATGTACCTGTTTACCCTACCATCAGCCCCTCGGAGTACGAGTACATTTTCAATGATTCGGAAGTGACCTATTGTTTTGTCGGAAAGGATGACCTTTACGGCAAGGTCAGTAAAGCACAAGAAAATGTCCCCACCCTGAAAAAAGTATTCACCTTCGACAAAGTGGATGGACGTCCCTACTGGGAAGAAATATTCCGCGATACCGGTTTGGATCAGGTAAAAGAGCGCATGGCGGGCGTAGCATCCAGTGACCTCGCCACCATCATTTACACATCGGGAACAACGGGCCATCCCAAAGGTGTCATGCTAAGTCACCGCAATATTGTCTCCAACGTAATGGCCGTCCAGGAAGTATTCCCCATCGGTCAGGGTGAAAAGGCACTGAGCTTCCTGCCGCTTTGTCATATCTTCGAACGCACTGCTTCTTACAATTATACATTCAATTCTATATCTGTCACCTTTACCGGCACCGATAATCTCGGGGGTGACGAAGGCGACCTGAAGGCCATTCAGCCACATTTCTTTACCACCGTTCCGCGCCTGCTCGAAAAGGTGTATGAAAAGATTGTAAATAAAGGATTGGAGCTCAGTGGTGTTAAGCGCAAGCTTTTTTTCTGGGCCCTGGGCCTCACGGAGAACTACGAATATGATTACGAACCCGGTGGATTTACGGGCCTGAAGTGGTCGGTTGCCGATAAGCTCATCTTCAGCAAGTGGCGAGAGGCACTCGGCGGTCAGATCAAGGGCATACTTTCGGGTGCTGCTCCTTTACCTACCCGGATTGCGCAGGTTTTCTCGGCGGCCGGCATCCCTATACGGGAAGGCTACGGGCTTACCGAAACGTCTCCGGGGCTTGCCATAGGCCGTTACGAGCCGGGCGGAGCCTTGTTGGGTGCCGTTGGCCCTGCCCTTTCCAATGTAGAACTTATGATCGACGAAGATAAACTCGGGATTTATGGTCCGCAAGAAGGAGAGATCCTGGCTCGCGGTGAGAACATTATGATGGGCTACTACAAAAAAGAAGATGCCACGGCCCAGGTAATGAAAGATATCGACGGGCAAACCTGGTTTTGCACCGGAGATATCGGCAAACTGGTTCCCGGTCCCGACGGCACGCTTTTCCTTAAGATCACCGATCGCAAGAAGGAACTGCTCAAGACCTCAGGCGGTAAATACGTCGCTCCCGCGCCCATCGAAAACAAACTGAAAGAGCATTTCCTGATCGAACAGATTATGGTGGTTGGCGAAGGACGTAAATTCGTATCGGCCCTAATCGTCCCCGGAGTCGAAGCACTGCAAGACTGGTGCAAGTCGCACGAGATACCCTGGACCTCTTTGGCAGACGTACTGAAGCATCCCGAAGTCATCGCAAAATACGAGGAGATCATTGCCGAGGAAAACCCGCAATTCAGTCACATTGAACAGATAAAAAAATTTCAGTTACTGCCCGTCACCTGGGACCCGATCAAAGATGACGGCAGTGAAGGAGAACTCACTCCCACGCTGAAGCTGAAACGACGGGTTATTCGCCGAAAATACGACGCACAGATACAGGCTATGTACAACGACCAAGCGGTAGCCGATGCGTGATCTTTCTTTACTACATTGTATTCTGCTTTCGCAAAAAAGAAAAGCCCTTATCATCATCAGTGTGATAAGGGCTTTTTCGCTGGCTACTTTTCAGAAATTATATAGCGGATTAAAACCCGCAATTATCCAATGCCAGGGATAAGCTTGAAATTGTAGTTATATACATAAACGATCAGAACGACGAACAATAGTAGTCCGATTATCCCGAACATCAAGCAGTATCCTTTACGACCGGCATTTTGTACGTCTGCCATTGTGCTTGTGTTTTTTTTGTAGGTAATTAATTACAGGGCAAAGATGGTAAAAAAAGGAAAAAACCCCAAGGGAATGTGCTACTCCCCACCGGGATAGTATCAAAGCAAACGGGCTTAGGTCGATTACCTAAGCCCGTTTGCTTTGCCTGGCCGGCAGAACCCATTAATAATAGGTGCTGCGGTTATCTTGAATTTTGGCATCACTGCGCATGGCCTGCATCAATTGTCCGCCAATTTGTGAACGAACAGTGGATGACAACTGCCGACGTAAGGTTGCGTAATTGGTAATTGCCGATGGTACTGTTTTATCCAGCACCCGGGCTACGAATACGCCGCTATTACCGACGATGGGGCCGGTAGTTTGACCTTGTTCCAGGTTGGCCAGGGCACCGAGCAATTTGGGCTCATTACCGAGGTTAGGAACAAAACTGGTTGAGAAGGTCAGGTTCTCAGCAGTATCCACGGGAACATCGTATTCACTGGCAATGGCATTGATGTCTTTACCCGCAATCTGCCCGGCGATCATCTCTCCTTTTTTACGGTTGGTTACCAATTGCTCGATGTCGGCTCTTACTTCCTCCACGCTAGGCATACCTGGCTTTTGGATGGATTTCAGACCAGCTACCACATATTTGTTGTCGTAGTACAGTTGGGGATCAGAGTATATGTAAATTTCCGAAGAAATCTGTCCGGTTTTAGCCGAGAAGGCCCAGCGGATAAGATCTCGGGAAGCCTGTCCGGTTCCAAGTGAACCGACCACAAAGCCGTTGGCTTCGAGTGGGCTACTGGTTTCCAGCGTCAGATCAGGACGATCAGCAACGGCCTGGGTCATTGCTGCCAGGTCAGGCTGTTCGCTCAGGAAGGTGAGGGCTTCATCGTACCGGTCTGATTGGGTAGTCTCGCTGGGTACGATATTTCGCGACAAGAATGCCAGACGCATACCTTCCTGGTTTTCGATATACTTGAAATCGAGTACCTCTACCAGGTGTACACCAAATTGCGTAATAACCGTATTGAGTTCACCCACTTCGGCATCATAGAAGATGAGGTCGTTGAATGGTTTAACCATCATATTCGGACCAGCGTATCCAAGATCGCCGCCTTTGGCTTGTGCAGCTACGTCCTGATTGTACTTCTGGTTCATTTCCTCCCAGGTAGCACCACCTTCCTCAATGGCGGTTTTGATACTGTCGATGCGGGTCATGGCCTCAACCATGGCCTGCTGAGTCTGAGCGCGCAGCAAGATATGGCGGGACTGAACAGAATCGGGTATCACCTTGCGATCAACAAGCTTCACAGCTTTGTAGGTGCCACTCTCCATGTAAGGACCGTAAATGGTTCCGGTGGGCAGTGTTCCCAGAGTATCGGCAATTACCGGTGATAGTTGGTCCGGTGTCAGGTAGGCCGAATTCATAGTACCCTGGTTGCGCTGAACAAAAGTGGTGTCATTATCTGATTTTTTCCACTCACCGATCAGATCGGTCAGTTCCTTGCGGATATCTGCTGAATCCTGACCAGTGGCTCGGACATTAAACGCTACGTAGTTGACGCGGCGCGTCTCTTCGTCGCGCTCGTAAACGCCCGGGCGTTCGTCCATGTAGGCTTTGAAATCAGCATCGGACAAGCTTACCTCACCATTGTCGATCTCATCAAAAGGGATACGCACCAACTCCACGTTGAATGCCTGAGTTTGAGCCGTATGTCCCATTTCCGCCATCCATTTGGGGGTATAAAGCCCCTTGGTTACCATGGCGGTGAGCTTGCCCTGGAGACGCTCCTTGACAATTTCCTTTTCCTGCACCCCCCAATAGGCACGTAAGTTAGGGTCGGTGAACTGACCAGATTGCAGCTGGCTGCGAATCTGACTCAATTGCTGAAAATTGATCTGACCGGTATTCGGATCGACAAAGCGCTGTGCAATCACGGGGCTTGGCTGCGGGCCGAATTGCAAATCGTTGAGCTCGGTTTTACCAACACCCAGCCCGAGGGCATCCGCTTCCTCCTCTACGAGGGCTTTCTCCACGTAGTAGTTCCAAAGGGAGTTACGACGTGAGTACAAGTCTCCGGAAGAACCAGAGTACAAAATGCTTTCGGTCCGGTTAAACTCGTTGATATCGAGTTTTTCACCGTTTATTTTCCCCAGGGGAGGCTGGCCACCGAGGGCGCTGGAAGGTCCGCCGGAGAACATATCCTGGATAATGAATCCTCCCAAACCTAACCCAATCAGGACAATCAGTATCCAAGAACCTTGTTTGCGAATTTTACCTATTAGAGCCATCTTCTCTTACTGTATTTATAAATTCCAATTCGTTTGCAGGCACTCTTTCCAATAGAGTTATAAGCACCTGTTGACCAACGGGTTGCAAAAGTACGGTTTATTTCCCGATACCACTACACTCGCACAGGCCTTTAACAGATCGTAAAAAGCCATGCAAATGTACGCTGTTTAGGCGGTTACACAAAATTATTTCTGATACTCAGTCAGGTTTATCAGTGGGGTGGTGAAAACGAAAGCCAATTCCGTGAATATTTTCGATCAAAATGCCGGGTTCCCGCTTCAGGTATTTGCGCAAGCGCGAAATAAAAACGTCCAGGCTACGCCCCAGGAAGTAATCGTCTTTACCCCAGACAGACTCGAGGATGTCGCCGCGACGTAGCACCTGTTGGGGGCGATCCAGGAAGTATTTGAGGAGTTCGGCCTCTCGCTGCGTCAGTCGACGTTCCTCTTCTCCGAAACGCAGTACCAGGTTTTGGTAGTTGAAGGTGTAGCCACCTAATTGGTATTCGGCAGGAGCCTCATCGCGTAGCACCTGCCGACGACGCAGAAAGATATCGACCTTCAAGGCCAGCTCTTCGATACTGAATGGCTTAACAAGGTAATCGTCACCTCCTAATCGCAGGCCCTTCAGGCGATCTTCGGCCAGCGATTTGGCCGTGAGAAAAAGAATGGGCGTTTGGTCATCTGTCTTGCGTAATTCACGAGCCAGGGTAAAGCCATCGACTTTGGGAAGCATGACATCCAGTATGCACAGATCGAACTTTTGGGCTCTGATCACATCCAGGGCCTCTTGTCCATCGGTACAACATGTGAGGTGGTAACCGCGCTCTTCCAGATTGTCACGTGTTACCCAGTTTAGACTTTCGTCGTCTTCAACGTACAACAGATGGGCTTTAGCTGGCATTCGTTTTGTTTTTTTGAACGGGACACATACAGATTTCGATTTGGGTTCCATGCCCGGGTTCACTGTACAACGAAATGGGCCATCCGTGCGCCTTGCATACCTGCCGCACGTAGTATAGCCCCAATCCGAATCCCTTTACATTATGGACATTCCCCGTTGGTACCCGGTAAAACTTTTCGAACACTCGCTTGTGGTGCTCCCGGGCAATGCCCACGCCCTGGTCCTGAACGGTCAGGAGGAATCCCTTGGGAACTACTTTTCCGCGAATGCTCACTTGCGGATCGGAGCTGCTGTACTTAACCGCATTATCGATCAGGCAATGCAGTATATTACTCACGTGAAAGGTATCGGCCGAGATCACTACCGGGCTTTTCGGCAGTTCATCGACAAGGGTACCGCCTACTTCGGCAGTGCGAATGCGCTCGCTTTCCAGCACATTAGCCAGCAGATCCTGAATGGCGACAGACTCCTTGCTCAATTCCAGATTCCCCTTATCCAGCCTCGCTACCTGCAGCACCCGCTCCACTTGGTTGTTAAGGCGTTGATGTTGCTCGCTGATGATACGTGCGTAGCGGGCCAGGCGCGGGTTGGACTGAATGGGTTCAGAACGCAGAAATACGTCGGTGGAGATCCGGATAGTTGACAGGGGCGTCTTAAACTCGTGGGTCATATTATTGATGAAGTCCTTTTGCATCTCCGAAAGGCGCTTCTGCCGGAGGATTACGTAGACCGAATATGCGAAAAAGGCCAATGTGAGTAACAAAATGACAGAAAAGAAAATCGCCAGTTGCATTTGCCCGAGCAAATAGCCTCCCCGCGTAGGGAATTTTACCCCAAAGTAGTAATTAAACTCACTGGAGTATTTGGGTAGGGAGTAGGTTGGGCTTGCCTGCTGACTGTCTTCGACAGAATAGCGGCAGTAATTACCGTAGACCATCTGGTCGCTGGTGCAATCGTAGATAGCGTACTCGAAATCGATATTCAGTGCCAGCTTCTCCAACTCCCGGCGCAGGAAAAACTCCAGCATAGAGGCATCGATCTCGGAATCTATATTAACGATAAAGTAGTTACTCGATCGTTGCTTAATTATATCCCGGGCGGGCAGGTCAGCTTCATTGATCTTGGACAGGGCCGAGGCAGTGCGGTACAGGGCCAGGTCGACCTTTTGTTTAAAGTCGGCTTGGTTCAGATCCCAGGTATTGTATACCCAGTAGGCCTGTATACCTATAATACCTGCGACAGCTATGGCCCCAAGAATAAATACCCGAATGATCTGGTTATTCCGCATTACTAATTGTGTGCTTTCGCAAAAATAGGTGTTTCCGCAGCAGTAGGCGACTGGTTAACAGCTCATTAACGACTTGTAAACTATGTCCTGACAGTTCATTTCCGAACTACGGGTGGTTTTCCTACTTTTAGGCCATGAAACGGTATTTCCTCACAGGTAGTGTGTTAGGGTTATTACTGATCAGCCAGTTGGCGTTCGCTCAGGAGGGAAATCCCTTTGAGCTAACCCCCCGTTTGCCCGAGAAGCCTGCTCAGGAAGAGGAAGAACGCCTCAGTGAGGATATTACGGGAAACCCTTTTGATGTCGTACCCGGTAAAAAAGCTAACCGATCGGTGCGTCCTCCCGAGCCTCTTGCGGACATTAAGCCACTGGTTTCCGACGGACTCGATCGGTTCCACTTCGTTGTTACTATTCTACAACTATTGCTTCTGGCCAGTCTGGTTACCCTAATGCGATCAGTCATCATTCGAGTGTTCCAGGCGTTCGCCAATGACAACATGTTCAATCAGCTATACCGGGATCGGGAAGCACGTGGCCCCTTTTCGTTTATTCTTTTGAGCACCTTGTTTTATCTGAATGCGGGACTCTTTGTTTTTCACGGTATCGAGCAATTGGAAACGCCCCTGTCCCTGGGCCTTTTTCAACAGCTGGGATTAGCCACTCTGGTAGTTCTCACGCTCATCCTGCTCAAGCATATTCTGTTAGCAATTATCGGCTACATTTTCCCGGTACGCGAGGAGGTGAAACGGTACCGGTTTTTAATAACGGTATTCCTGATCGTGATGGGTTTATTCCTGATCCCCGTCAACCTATTACTGGCCTACGGCCCCGAGGGCAGCGGCTATGCGCTATTTGTGGGTGCGGTTGCGATCCTGGTCGTGTTCTTGCTCTTCCGCTCACTTCGCGCCCTTTTAATAGCGAATAGAAAAGTCAATATCCTTTCTTTTCACTTTTTGTTGTATATTTGCACCATCGAAATCGCTCCTGTGTTGATTTTTTGGAAGCTGATTTCTAATCAGTTATAAGGTCATCACAGCTAGCGTTACGCAGACCAAAAACTTTGTCGATGGCAGTGAATGGAACAGCGAAAAAAGAGTCTTTCAAGCGCGTCAAATCCATACTGGTCTCCCAGCCCAAACCGGAACGTTCCCCATACTACGAATTAGAGAAAAAGTACGGTCTTCAGATTGACTGGAGGCAGTTTATCCATGTGGAACCCGTTGAAGGAAAGGAATTCCGAAAGCAAAAGATCAAGCCCGACGAGTATACGGCTGTCATCCTGACGAGCAAGAATTCCGTCGACCACCTTTTCCGCATTTGCGATGAGTTGCGCATTACCATGCCGCAAGACACCAAGTACTTTTGCCTGTCGGAGGCCATCGCCCTCTACCTGCAAAAGTTCATCGTATACCGCAAGCGAAAAGTCTTTATCGGTAAACGCCGCATTGAGGACCTGGAAAATGCCCTCAAAAAGAACAAAAAGGAGAAGTTCCTACTACCCTGCTCCAACCTCGGAGCCAAAGCCGTCTGCCGCTACCTCGATGAGCACGAATACGACTGGCAGGACGCCATGATGTATCGTACCGTCAGCTCCGACCTGAGCGACCTCAGTGATGTGAAGTACGATATCCTGGTTTTCTTCAGCCCGCTTGG
>JASBTH010000075.1 GCA_030148525.1 Saprospiraceae bacterium
GATCGAAGAGTCGGTTCGGCAACTTTGGTTCATGAGCAAGCATATATCCCGTCACCGCCGCCATTTATTAAAAATGATGGAATGGTACCAGGACCAACGGATTCAGCAGATGTATCAAGGAGCTAAAAGAGGATTGGGTAATCACCGCCGATTGTTTATGTACGATCGCAACCGGCGTATGTTGGAATCACTGGTTGACATGGCTACTGAAAACTCCGTTTTTGCCGCAGTCGGGGCTGCTCACCTTGGGGGAGACCAAGGGATCCTGGCTCAGTTGAAGCGTGCAAACTGGCGTTTACGTCCTATGTTGTTAATGTGAGTTTGAACTGGGTTGTAAATATCTGACTGTCAAAGCCTAACGTTTTATTTAGTATAGGGTGATTGGTAGTAGGATAATTAAAAAGAGCCGGTAACAAAACCACTGGTTTATTTATTACACATTATTACCCGAATAAACAACCAAGATGAAAACGATCAAAAACCTCCTGATTAGCCTGATTATTTTAGTCAGTTGGGCGAGCCTTTTTTTACTCCCCTATATTGCCTAAAAAAAATCGCCAGAGGCTTTCCTTTTGCAGGAAACAGCCTTATATTTGCAACCGCTTTAACCGAAAAGCCAGGAGGAGTGGCAGAGCGGTTGATTGCACCGGTCTTGAAAACCGGCATGGGTTAATAGCCCATCGGGGGTTCGAATCCCTCCTCCTCCGCCAAACCAAGACTTAGCCAACCACCGTCAGGTGGTTGGCTTTTTTAGTTTCCCATGACCCCAAACGCAGTTTGGAGGGTCATGGGAAACTAAAAAAGCCAAAGGCCGCAGGGCTTGGCAAAGTCTTGGATTGAGCCCACCCCCCATAAGGGATGGGCGTTAGCCAATCCCGATGATTACCAAACGCAGTTTGGAAGGTCAGGGGAAACTAAAAAAAGCCAAAGCCCGCAGGGCCTGGCAAAGTCTTGGATTGAGCCCACCCCCATAAGGGATGGGCGTTAGCCAATCCCGACGACAGTCAAAGGCATATTGCGTGATTGGTCTTAGCTGTCTTTTAGCTTGACATAGTCCGCAGAATAAAGCAGATAGGAAAATACGGACGGCTACCTACTGTGTTAACGTATAAAACGCTGCTAATACACAGTGTTTCCCCTTTTTTTTCTAAAATTATTTTTAATTGCAATTAATTGCTATATCTTTGTTTCACTACTGCGCATCAACTGAAACTATTTTCCTATTTGGTTTTTGATTGCGTATAGGCCCCTTTCCCCTTTTTCGATCCTCCTTGATTATCATAGTTGTAAAAAAATGTCCCGGCGAATACACGTCCGGTGCATCTATTTGTATTGTGGCATGCTACAGACATAGCATGCCTTGTATCAGCATGTATTGTTCTAACCACTTTTCCTGAATGCCTCTAGCGTTCGGCTGTCACAGGTATGTACCTGCAGGGAAAGACAACTTATTGGATCATGATTCACTTGTACAGAAAAACAAGTTTTTCCTTTCTGTCGCTCGGTACCCTTTTCCTACTATTAGGATTGTTCGGCGACTTGGAGAGTAGTCGACATAAAATCCAATTTTCCAACCTGTCATGTACGCCACCTGCTATTCTGGCGGTGGATTACCGGAAGCCTTCTGATTGCACAGAGGGTGACGGTCAGATTCGCATCCGTATCGAGGATGAATCAGCACCTGATGGCACCACTTATGAAGTATCGCTCGATTTTGGGTCTAAAAAAGGCTTCCAAAAAGTAGTTTCCGCAGGTAAGACCTTGGTTTTGGATGATTTGTTCGCCGGAACCTACGAGAACATTCAGGTTAAACGCAGCGGTGAGGCCGAATGTGTAAGTGCAGTCTGGGAAGAATTCCTTGATCTGACCCGGATTTGCTCGGAAGAAGTTACCGGTGCCGATCTGCGAACCTACTGCTCTGGTACCTATAACTATACCAATTGCGATGGTGAACACTTGACCATCAACGGCAGTAACCTGCTCAAAAACCAATACTTTTTTGCGGATGACCGCTATACCGGTTGCATGGCATATACCACAGGAAGTTGTGAAATTCAACCTTCCCATGAAGTGTACTGCCTGAATTACAACCGCACTGAACCAACACCGGCTCAAGGGTATCCGTACGGGACAGCCCGCTATGACAAAATAATTGGAGCATCTAATTTTGGGATTAGTGAATTGACAGCCGAGCGGATCAACTGGATTTTTTGTAATGCTCCCCACCTTACATATGATGAGCGATCCACCGTTAATGATGCTATTTGGGGACTGTTAGGGCAAACCTCTTGTAATGACCTTTGCCAACAGGCAAAAAATGCAGTCTCTCACGCTCAGGGTGGAATCGCTGAAAACATGGTCTTTTTTAAGTCAAAGACTTCTGGTTTGCAGAATTTCGTAGCCTACACGGCTCAATGCTCTGCTCCAGACCCCTGTGAAGGAGTAGATATTACCTCCATCAAACTAAAGGATGAGCATGGTAGTACCATCGCTACGGTAAGCAATGGACAAACTTACACCTTCGACGAAAGTGATAAATTCTATTTCGAAATTGGATACGAGGGCAGTATCGAAAGCGTCAAATTTACCCTCTCCGGAGACGATTATGATGAGATCATCGAAGAAAATACACCTTTCAACTACCCGGGAACAGGGTCTTTCTTCCATAAAGGAGCTGGCTCGTACACCCTTAAGGCAGAAGCCTACTCCGGAGACGGAGCAACGGGAGATAAGTGTGATACCAAAACCAGGAATTTCCACATCGTTATCAATTCGAATTGCAATGTCGATATTCACGTACCTACTCCTGACCCTGTATGTGCTGGGAATTCCGTTACCCTGACCGCGGATCTCACCAATGCTTCTAATAATGCCGTGGTAAAGTGGTACCGAAATGACAATAAGATCGGTGAAGGAACTTCCATCGACGTTACTCCACCTCATTCCAAAACATATAAAGCGATTGTCTTTGATGGCAATTGCCAAGCTGAAGACGAAGTACACGTAACTGTCGTCGACAACCCGCACGTAGATGCCGGTCACTATAACCCAATTTGTGAAGATAACGAACCGATTACCTTGTCTTGTAGTCCTGCCGGCGGTACTTTCTCTGGTATGGGTGTGAGCGATGGCAAGTTTGACCCGTCGGATTTTGGCCCCGGAATGTATAGCATTTCGTATACCTACACTGATCAAAATGGTTGTTCGGGCGAAGATCACGCAACGATCTACGTGAAAGCTTCCCCCGAAGTGGAGGCGGGCAGCTACGACCCGGTATGTGCAGATGATGACAAGATCACCCTGACTGGTCATCCCTCGGGCGGCACCTTCAGCGGCGATGGTGTGAGCGATGGCAAGTTTGACCCGACAGCGGTTGGTGCAGGTACCTACCAGGTTACCTACATTTATACGGATGAAAATGGCTGTTCGGGTACCGACCAGGCAAATATCACGGTAGAATCTTGCGCTGGTGAATGCGTGGAGGTTGTAGTCCAGGAACAAGAATGCGGAGTCATTCAGTTGGGTTTCACCCTCAATAAAACCAGTGAATGTGGTGACCCCTCCCATTTTGTACTCCCGATTCCTGATTGTATTGCAAATGATGATATCCAGGTTTGGGGCGATGTGGCTGAGGTAGACAACAGTAATGGACCCTGCGGGTTTTTCGATCAGGCAGATAACCACCTGAAAATAGACATCGATCAGACCGATGGTTACCCCTACCACGTAACCCTGCGCATTCATGGAGCGAGCCTGGAAATGGGAGCAGGATCGGTCGGAATTAAGGGCGGCACAAAATGCGAAGTGATTTCCGGTCTTCCCAAAATTGTCTGTCAAACGAATCCAGAAGTAACAGCCAGCGATGACGAGGAAATCTGTATTGGTGAATCGACCATTATTTCCGCATCCGCCAATAAGGGAAGCCAGCCGTATACATTCACCTGGAGTGACGGATTGGGCACAGGGCCGCAAAAGACAGTTTCGCCAACCCAGGAAAAAACGTACTACGTCACGGTAACTGATGCAAACAACTGTACAGATGTTGCATCCGTAACGGTATCGGTACGCGATAAATTCACGAGCGCTGGTTCCATTACGGGTGATGAGTCTCAGTGTGGCTCTTACCAGGCAACAACGATTCAGGGAGATCTGGATATACAGGGTTGTGAAGAAGCCGAACCTGCCTTCCGTTGGCAAAAGCGTTTGGTGGGTACAACCAACTGGATGACTATCCCCAACACAGATAGCAAAGACTATAACCCCGGACAAATTGATGAATCGACTGAATTCCGACGTCAGGTTCGCAT
>JASBTH010000082.1 GCA_030148525.1 Saprospiraceae bacterium
TCCTCGAAGAAGAAGGGTATCGTCTCGATCCCCTTGCGGAAATTGAAGAGACCGTATTTCTCGTTGGGGCTGTGAATGGCATCGGAATCGAGTGCAAAGCCCATGAGTACCGTTTTTACGCCAAGCACCTCCTCGAAGAGAGCAACGATAGGGATACTGCCACCCCCTCGAACAGGGATAGGCTCCTTACCGAACGATTTGGTCATGGCCCGGTGAGCAGCCTGATATTCGGGGGTATCCGTTGGTGTCACAACGGGTTGGCCTCCGTGATGGGGCGTCACCTTTACCTTGACGGATGGTGGTGCGATGCTCTTGAAATGCTCGGCGAAGAGTTCCGTAATCTTATCGGGATCCTGATTCGGAACCAGACGCATACTGATTTTGGCGGAAGCCTTGGAAGGCAAAACCGTCTTGGCACCCTCCCCAATGTAACCGCCCCAGATACCGTTCACATCGAGCGTTGGACGGATGCTGGTACGCTCCAGGGTGGTGTACCCGGCCTCCCCGTGGACGGAGCCGATATTCAGATCTTTTTTGTAGGCCTCCAGGTCAAAAGGAGCCTTATTCATCACTTGCCGTTCCTCATCCGAAACGATTACCACATCATCGTAAAAACCGGGGATGGTAATGTGGTTATTTTCGTCCTGGAGGGAAGCGATCATCTTAGCCAGGATATTGATAGGGTTGGCAACAGCTCCGCCGTACACTCCGGAGTGCAGGTCGCGGTTGGGGCCGGTGACCTCTACTTCTACGTAGCTCAGTCCTCGCAGGCCAACGGTGATAGAAGGTGTATCATTGCTAATAATAGCTGTATCCGATACCAGGATCATGTCGCAGGCGAGGCGCTCCCGGTTACTTTTCAGAAAAGTTTCCAGGTTTTCGGAACCTACTTCCTCCTCCCCTTCGATCATGAATTTGACATTGCTGTGCAAACTTTCGGTAGCCAGCATAGCTTCGAAGGCCTTAACGTGCATGAAGAACTGCCCCTTATCATCGGCCGAACCCCGGGCGTAAATAGCTCCTTCGGGGTGTTCCTCGGTCTTTTTAACAACCGGCTCAAATGGTCCTGATTCCCACAGATCGAGTGGATCCGGTGGTTGCACATCGTAGTGTCCGTAGATGAGGATGGTCGGCGCTTCGGGGTTAACGACCTTTTCAGCGTAGACAATGGGGTGGCCTTCGGTAGCGACGACCTCCACCGTATCGGCTCCGGCTTTCGCCAAACTGTCGGCCACGAATTCGGCTGCCTGCTGAACGTCGGCCTTGTGTGCCGGGTCAGCACTTACGGATGGAATGCGGAGCAGATCCATAAGCTCCTCCTGAAAGCGGGGAAGATTTTGTTTGATGTATTCCTGTGCGTTCATATTTGTAAAATTCTTAATTTTTAGTGCTTAATTTTTAATTGAATGGGTCAATTAAGAATTATGAATTAAACATTAAAAATTATCAAAAAATGTGTCCTAAATAGTCTAAAGTCCCGTTTTGCCATTCCTTTTTACCCAGCCGCATGACCATCAGTCCTTCACCGAAGCGTCGGTGCACTAACCCGTGCGATTGGTGGTTTTGAATGAGCAACCAGCGACAGGGATTGCTGACCTCCCGGAAACCGCGTTTCTCGTAGAAGGCCTTATCCTGCGCCCACAGGATCAGAAAATCAATACCATGTTTACGCCCAATCGACTCCGCCCGGTCGAGCAGTGCGGCGGCAATGCCTTTGTGACGTGCAGACTCACGCACACAGAGGTCGACAATACCAAAGGTACGAAGCAACTGATTGTCGTTGTTCATTATTCGAAAATCAATGCCCACCTGGCCGGTTATCTCATCTCCGGATTTGGCTATCAGCCGAAAGGTAGGAACCTGCCGAAAATAAATACGATCCTGCGGATAAGCCGGAAAGCTCTCCTGAAGCAATTGCCCGATCTGTGATGCAGTCGTTGCATCGATCGCGTATTCATCGACTTGTTCGATCTCTAACATATCGTACATTCAGGGGCGTGGGTAGTTTTAGACTCAATTGTTTAGCGTGTTGAACCATCGGTATCTTAACCACTGAAGTGGTATAGAAAAATCGTTATCTCTCGAAACACCACTGCTGAAGCAGTGGGCTTATCTGAACCGTGGACCGCGAACCGTGGACCGTGAATCGTGGACCGCGAACCGTACCTACTTACCTGCCGAAGCTCAGCGTAGGCAAGGGCCATGTACCGATACCAACCCTTTCCCGCCAGCTAAGCAATGTGTTTGCGTAATAACTCAAGCAAGCGGTCTTCGTTGAGCTTGCGGTACAGTCGGCCGTCGAAGGCGTAGGAGATATATCCTGTTTCCTCCGAAACGATGAATGCGGCTACGCCGAATCGCTCCGTAATCCCTACAGCTGCCCGGTGCCTCAGGCCGGCACTCTTAGGCAGATTAGGGTTTTCACTTACTGGCAGAATACAACTGGCCGCCAGGACCTTACCCTGATTAACCATTACGGCGCCATCGTGAAGAGGGCTTGCTTTATTGAAAATACTTTCCAGCAATTGCTCCGAAATATCGGCTCCCAGGTCGATACCGGAATTGAGGATACCGTCGAGCATGACGTCTTGCATCAGCACAATGAGGGCACCAGTCTTGTTTCGGCTCATGCGCAGGATAGCCGACTTGATTGCCCGCACGTGGCGATCGAGTTCTTCTGCCGGCTCCATATTTCGATCGAGCATGCGCCCCAGGAATTGGGACCGCTGTCGCAAGGTGCTGTTACCCAGAAAAAGGAGGAATCGCCGGATCTCTTGCTGAAAAATGATTACGATAATGATAACCCCCACACTGACGAACTGCCGCAGGATAGCCTCCAGCAAATCCATCTGTAGCTGGTTGACCAGCCACCAAACCACGTATAAGGTCAGGACACCAATAAAGATATTGAAAGCAATGTTGCCCTTCAGCAACCGGTAGATTTGGTACATTAGGTAGCCAACGATCAGAATGTCAATGACATCCCAGATACGCACGGGCAGGAAACCGATCTTAAATAAAGCGATCAAGTCCATGACATTAATTGGCTCTACTGGCAAAAAATGATGCACCACTGAGGTGAATATACCGACAACGAAGTGGTTTTGCTTCGCAGTACTTCTTGCTGTTGTTCCAAACCACTTCGAGTCGAGTATATACTCGCGTGAAAGGGTTGGGCGAATCCCAAACCTTTTCGAAAGCGGTATAAGGGCGGGAAATTAGGAAAATTGGCGCACTCCCGTGCTCCTGCGCCCGGTTTTCTTCGGCCCGCAGCCCTTCATTATTCCTGAAAAACGGTTATTTTTACCGATTGGAGACGGACAGCCTTTCAACTTGCAAAAAATTTAAAAAAACAAGATATTTACAGTACTCATTGGGCCCTAAATACAATACCATGAACATCGTATACAAAATACTACCCTGCCTGCTCTTTGTAGTGGGCTTTCAAACCCTTTCGGCTCAGGTACTGCGAAAAAACGACAAAGGCGAAATGATCGTCGTTTACGACGACGGAAGCTGGCGGTACCACAACGAAACCATTATCCGCTCACCGGGAACCTACCCCGTTACGACTGCGGATGTATCACCCCTCGATAATCCGGTTATTCTCACCGAAGACGTAGCCCGCAAGATCGCTTATCGTCAGGAACAAATGGCGGAAGAAGCCAAGGCTATTGCTGAACGTCGGGTAAAAGAAGCCCGCCAACAACGCGAGCGCATCGAAGAGGAAATGGCCGATGCACAGGGTGATGCCGAAGCAGAAGCCTTGCGCCGGCTGAATATTCGACTGCACGCTGCCCGCAATACCGAGCAAAATGCCAAAGAAGAAGTACTCCTGGCCTATAATGAATTGGATCAGGCTCGCGAACTTACCGCAAAAGGCGACATTCTTGATGCTTTCCGCCAACGTCAACGCAACCGCGCAAGCCGGATCGACTTACCCGAAACATCCAGTATGTCTCCGGATTTTCTGAGTGCTTTTGATCCCATTACCGACTTTTACGTGAGTTATTCCCGGAGAGGGAATACCACGGTGCAGCCTCCCCAACGGGTGTGCGAATACACCTTCGATGGAGTGGATGAAAGTAACGGTCAGCGCCGTCGCGATATGCCAGCCCGTTTGCTGTTCACCCATACGGACGATCGTCTCCGCCTGTTTATGAAGGACAAGGATTACCTGCGTTGCGAAGGCTACCTTTCATCCATTGCCGGTGGCTACCGCTTCCTGACCCTCGAATTCACCTTTGCCTATCCCAATGCCAAAGAGGCATACGGTTTCATTGAAAAAGGGAGTTTCCTGACCATAAATATGCTCAATGGCGATTTTGTGAATCTGAAGTCAGGAACTATGGACCAGGGTAGCTACGACATCAATACCCAAGTACTTACCTACCGGGTGATGTATCCCATCGACCAAAGTCAGTTGGCATTCCTGCGAAAAAGTGAAGTAGATTCTATTCGGGTATTCTGGAGTTCAGGGTACGAAGAGTATGATGTTTACGAGCTGGACTTTTTCATGGATCAGGTCAAGTGCCTGGATCGCAGATAAATTTTACAATTTTTCGGAACCGGAATTCGTTTTGGCAGCAAATACACTCTTATGCGTTATTTGCTGTTGATACTCCTTTTTGGCGGAAGCCTGATCCACATTGAGGCTCAGTCCGGACCTTTGGCACCCGAAGACCGGGAAAAGCTGGAAGCCTACGAGGATACCCTCCAGGTTCTTTCCGTCATCATGGTTACCGATTCGATTGAGAAAAATCGTTTCGCGGCCGTTCGCAAGATGATCCCCACGCTGGTAGACATATTGAAGACTCCCAACTCTTTCCGCTACCCCTTTGAGAAGCTGCGAAGCATCTCCATCCAGTACGACCCCGACAGCACCTTCCGGATATTCACCTGGCAGTTATACGTAGATTCGGAGAACTACCGTTACTACGGGGCTATCCAGAAAAACACAAAAGAATTATCCTTATTCCCGCTTATCGACCGGTCCTTCGAGATCAGCGCACCCGTCAACGCCAATGCCTTGTCGCCTGAACAATGGTACGGCGCGCTCTACTACAAACTTATGCCCCTGGATCACCCCGATGGTCCGCGTTACTTGCTTCTGGGCTACGATCAGTATTCTCTGTACCGACGCCGCAAAGTGATGGATGTGCTGTATTTCGATG
>JASBTH010000097.1 GCA_030148525.1 Saprospiraceae bacterium
TCCACCATATTTTGGAACCGGATATTAGCTTTTATGCCCGCGAACCAATAGAAGATAATCAGCAGGAATCAACCTTATACCAGAAATACACAGCCCACCTGGGCTTGCGCATTCCCATTGCCGATCAGATCGAATTGTACCCGCGTGCACTCGGTTACATCCAAGGACCGCATACTAACTTCAATGCCGGTTCCAATGTCCGCATCGTAGTGGATAAATTTACCGACACCGCCCTCCAGATAGGAGGCTGGGTACGCATTACCAATAACGACATCGATGTCTACACTTCTGATGCCATCATCGGACTCGTCGGCCTCGAGATCAACAAATTCCTACTCGGCTTCAGCTACGATGCCAAGCTATCGCAACTGAATAGCGGACAGGGCCTGCGGGGCGCCTTCGAAATATCCCTGACGTTCCTGGGTGAGTACGAAAATGATGGGGTTATGTGCCCGGCCTTTTAGCTTCCGCTAAAAGGAGGTATGAGGTTTGAGGCTGGTCAGAGGCTTGGTGTTCGTTGGAATGATCAAGGGTTATAGTTGACATGCCTAGTACCTGACCTCTAACCCCAAACCTCACACCTCAAACCTCCCTAATAGGCTACATTTTCCACGATCTCCAAACCGTACCCTTCAATACCGACTCGTTTGCGGGGAGTGTTGGTGATAAGTCGCATTTTGGTAATGCCGAGGTCCCGGAGGATTTGCGCACCAACACCGTAGTCCCGCTGGGCCATATCCTTTTTGATCTGAATGTCTTCGCCGACGTCCTGTTGGGCGCGATACTTTTTGAGGGTGTTGAGCAAGGATTCATCGTCGCCCTTTTCGCCGTGGCGTAGATACAACAAAACCCCTTTGTCCGATTTGGAGATAAGCTCGATGGCTTTTTGCAGGAGTACCCCGTAATCCTCGAAAATGGTGCCGAACACCTCACCTACTTCCGTGGCTGAATGCGCTCGCACCAGTACGGGTTCGTCTTCCTCCCATTCGCCTTTGGTAATGGCCAGGTGGAGGTCACCGGTAGTGATCTGGCGATAACCGATCACATTGAAGGTGCCGTACTTGGTGGGCATTTCCACACTCAATTCCTTCTCTACGATGCGTTCGCGTTGCATCCGGTAGGCCACCAGGTCCTCAATGGCAATGATCTTCAGGTCGTGTTCTTCGGCAATCTCCATCAATTGGGGAAGGCGGGCCATGGATCCGTCGGGATTCAGGATTTCCACCAGCACTCCGGCAGGATAGTACCCCGCCATACGAGCCAGGTCAATTGCTGCTTCGGTATGGCCGGTGCGACGTAGCACCCCACCGGCTTTTGCCCGCAGGGGAAAAATATGTCCGGGGCGGGCGTAATCCGTAGGTTTCGCATCGGGGTCGGTCAGTTTCTTAATACCCGTTGCGCGGTCATAGGCCGAGATGCCGGTAGTACATCCGTATCCGATCAGGTCGATGGATACGGTGAAAGCCGTCTCGTGCAAAGCGGTGTTAGATTCGACCATCATGCGCAGGTTCAGCTCGTCGGCCCGTTGCTCAGTAATGGGTGCGCAGATGAGGCCGCGCCCGTAGGTAGCCATAAAGTTGATGATCTCCGGGGTAATGGTCTCGGCTGCGCAGATAAAATCGCCTTCGTTCTCGCGATCTTCATCATCGACGACGATCAGAATCTTCCCCTGACGGATATCCTCAATCGCTTCTTCAATCGTATTTAGCCGCAGTTCAGTGGTTTCGTTTTGGTGGTTGCCAGACATTCGTTGTAATCCCTTTTGTGTAATTAATGAACCCTTCCAGTAGCGCTACATTCATGAGCAGGAAGTAGCGGACGCCCCGCAAAGGTAAGCTATTCCGTCCGATCCGACGCAATAGCACATCCAATAGCGGCAATCCGAAAAGGCCGCCTGATATGCAACCTAACACCCATGCGAAAAATTGGTTTCCGTTAATGGCCAGAACCAGGGGACAGAGGATGAGCAACAGCAGCAAGAATGGGCCCAGCCAGCGCAGGATCTTATGCGAAAAAAAAGCAAAACCTACGCGGGTAGTAGGCGGCCACCAGAGTTGCCGGAAGGTATGCATATTTTGGAAATTCCCTGCCGAGATCCGCCGTTTGCGCCGGTATTCTTCCCGCAGATCGTGGGAGACCGCTTCGTACACCGTTGCCTCCAGGTCGTTGATGGCGCCTCCACCCCGCTCGAGAGCCGACATGGCGATGTAAAAGTCATCGACCAGGTAATTGAGAGGCACGGGTTGGTAGTAATCAGAGCGAATAGCATAGCAACCACCGAAGGGTCCGATCATACGCTGCCACAGCAAACCTTCGCGGTGTTTTAGCCAGACTTCACGGGAGATGTATTCGTTTTCGGCCCGGGAGATTCCATCTTTGCGCATCCCCGTATGCCGCATATGGGCATCGACAATCGCCAGGTCGGGATTCTTAAAATGACGGACCAGATTGATCAGCGTATCCTTAGTCAACATCACATTGGCGTCGGTGATCAGCAGGATGTGATGGGAGCCTGCTCCATGATCAGTTATTGCCTGTGCCACCAGCTGGTTAATGACTGGTGGCTTGCCACGGCGTTCCTCAAAGGGATAAAAGTGTAACCAACCCCTTTCGGCCGCTTTTTCCTGCACGATAGCATTGGTCCCATCCGACGAACAGTCCGAACCAATGTAAGCGGCCAGTTTATCCTCCGGATATTCGGCAGCCAGAAGCGTATCGAGCTTTTTGGCAATGACCGTTTCTTCGTTGTACAGAGAGGAGATAATAGAAAGCTGAGGCCATTCATCTGCTTTCGCAAAAAGTTGCTGGTTCCCCGCTTTACCCTTGCTCCACTGTTTCAGGAGCCAGGGATACAAGAGGTACGAATGGAACAACCCGGCCAGTGCTATCCAAAAAAGAATCAAAAAAATCCAGGTCATGCGCAGTCAGGGCTTTTTCGGGGCTCAAGATACGGCATCCACCCATGTTTGTTGGTACGTTGTGAGCAGTCGTTCCCCAATCTTCGTACTATCGTAGCGGGCAGCTACCAGTGTACGTGCCCGTTCTCCGATACGCATAATTTGTTGAGGATCCTGTAAAATCAGCCCCAGAGCCTGCCGAAACTCCCCGAGATTGTCGGCCACCAAAACATCCCGTCCCGGTTCCGCATCAATACCTTCCAGGCCCAGCCTAGTAGTAATGACCACCTTTCCCAGAGCCATGCCTTCCAGGATCTTGGCACGCATGCCGCTTCCCGACAAAAGGGGTACCACCATGAGCGGATGTTGGTTGATGAAATCGGCGGCATCGGGTACTTCCCCGTGAACGGTTATTCCAAGGTCAGGGCGTGACTTTAGCCAATCGGGGGTATTGCGGCCCGCAATGTGAAGTCGAACCAAAGGCCATTGCTGGTAAGCCTCGGGCCAGATATTTTGCAGGAACCACTGCAGGCCTTCTATGTTAGGCATCCAATCGAGGCTGCCAATAAAGCCCATCGAGATTTGTCCATTCAACCGCGATTCGGAACGTTGATAATCGGCCAGGTCAAGTCCGATGGGACAGACAACCGCCTGCCCCTCGAAGCCCATTCGCTGAAAAGCTTCCAGATCGCGCCGGGTGATGGCCGCCAGCAGATCCACTTGTTGCAGGGCGTTGACTTCGTACCGATGCAGCTTGGTGGTCAAATGCTGCAGGTACCACCGCTTGGGGCCTGAAGGTGTGTTGCGAACGATCCGTTCCCAAATTTCGTGCTCCAGATTGTGTGCCCGCAGGCAGATCAGCGCCTTGGAATACTTCCGAATGACCGGAATGTAGGGCACCAGATAAACGGTTTCCAGCTGAATGATATCATAAGACTCGCGTTGCAGCAGCTCCGTTAGTTTTTTGGCGAAAGCCCTGGAAACAAAACGCGATATATGGTAGGAATCCGCAGAAAAGAGATTTCTGAAGGCAGCCCAGGGCTTGATTCGATTATCAACGGAAACGGTCTCCACCAGATCGTAATGAACGAAGGCCTCTGGTGTGTCACTTCCCGTGTAGGGATGGCGTGTCGTATTCATGGCAAGCATGCTCACCCGTGCACCAGCCGTGACTAAGGATCGACTTAGGTTGTGGATCGCAATCGACTCTCCATCTTTCAGTGGGTAGGGGTATTTCTTGCAGATCTGCAGGATGGACAACGCATCAGTGTTTGGCATAGTCGATGAATTCGAAAGTATTTTCTGCAATATCTACCCGTTAACAGGTGGTCGCTTTGACGGACCTAAAAGTAGCCTATTTACGGGCAAAAAAGACAAAAAAACAGGGTATTTCCAGCTTTAGTCGGTGCGCACACGTTCTTGCTCTTCCGAC
>JASBTH010000315.1 GCA_030148525.1 Saprospiraceae bacterium
ATGAGCACCAATGCGCCTTCCGATGCGGCCATCGTGCGCGTTAAGGGCACCGATAAAGCTCTGGCCGTAACCGTCGACTGTAACAGCGCTTACGTCCATGCCGACCCCTACGTTGGAGCAATGATCGCCGTATCGGAGGCAGCGCGCAATATCGTGTGTTCCGGAGGTGAACCGGTAGCCATTACCAACTGCCTGAATTTTGGTAATCCGTATAATCCGGAAGCTTACTACCAGTTCGTTCATGCCATCAAGGGCATGGGGGAAGCTTGCAGTAAATTTGGCACACCGGTTACCGGTGGTAATGTCAGCTTCTATAATCAATCCGTCTATAAAGATCGTACGGAACCCGTCTACCCCACCCCGACCATTGGCATGCTGGGTATCCTGGATGACTTGAAATACCAAACCCACCTGGGCTTCCGTTCGGCAGGCGATCAGATCTATATGATCGGCACGCCCCACAATGATCTGAACGCATCTGAATATCTGCGACGCGTACATGGTATTTCGGAAACACCACCTCCGCACTTCGACCTGGACGAGGAATGGCATGTTCAGCAAAATGTTAAAAAACTGATCCGCATGCAACTCATTGATTCTGCTCACGATATCAGTGAAGGAGGATTGTTTACCGCCTTACTTGAGTCGGCTATGGTACACAATCTGGGTTTCGACATCGAGACGGATGCAAATTTCCGCAAGGATGCTTACCTTTTTGGCGAAAGCCAAAGCCGAATCCTGATCGCGATAAGTCCGGATCGGGAAGATGAATTGATCAACCAGATGAATGCCCACAACGTTTCTTTTACACGTTTAGGCGAAGTCACTGGTGATCGAGTGATTATTGACGAGGTAGATTTCGGAGCAGTCCAGGAATGGAAAACGCTCCACGAGGATACACTTTCCCAAAAATTGGACAACCAATAAATGAATCATTATGAATCTCATGTACGCAAGCCGCATCTTGGTGATACTGACCATGGTGGTCGGACTTTGGTCCTGCCAGACCGAGCAATCAGGAGTTACCTTCGAAGGGACGATCGAAGGAGCTGAGAACCTCCAGGTCTTCGTTGACCACGTCGTGATCGGCAAAGCCAATTCGGTTATCGCCCGTGAACAGATCGGTGGCAACGGTTCCTTTAACGTGAATTTTGAAGATGGCCTGGAACCGGGAATCTACAATCTCCGCATTGGAGCCAAACGCATCAGTCTGGTTATTGACGAAAAGCCCAAACAACACATCAAGGTTAGCGGCAACCTCAATACCCTGCAGAATTACGAAGTAACCATTGAAGGTTCTGAACCTTCCCAGCAAATGGCCGATGCTATGCGCCAATTGGTTGCCCGCGAGATGGACGCCCAAGAGGTCGCACAGTTTGTTGAAAATGCCAACAGTCCGATGATGGCCTCCTACATCGCCTTCCGGGCACTCGGCACCAATGGTAAGTTTCTCGACACCCAAAAGAAAGCACAGGCCAAACTGGCTGCTAAATATCCGCAATCGGAGATGACCACCGAATACGCCCGCTACATCAGTGCTGTGGAGCAACAATACGCTCAACAAATGGCCCAGCAACGTATCCAGGTGGGTGCCATGGCTCCCGATATCACCATGGAAAGCCCCGATGGTAAAACGTACAGCCTCTCAGACCTGAAAGGCAAGATCGTACTTCTGGACTTCTGGGCCAGTTGGTGCCGCCCCTGCCGCATAGAAAACCCGAATGTAGTCAAGGTATATAACCAATACAAAGATCAGGGCTTTACCATTTTCAGCGTATCGCTCGACGGACTGGACTCGCGCATGGCTGCCCGCCTCGGTCCAGATAAAGTCGAAGCTGCCATGGAACGTTCACGTCAGGCCTGGATCAAAGCCATCGAACAAGATAATCTCACCTGGCCGTACCACGTTAGCGACCTCAAGAAATGGCAAAGTGCCGCCGCTGCTACCTACGGGGTACGCTCTATCCCCCGTGCCTTCATGATCGACCGCGAAGGTCGAATCGCCAGCACCAGCGTACGCGGAGCCGAACAAATCGAAGCTGCACTTCAGGATTTGCTAACCCAATCATGACCAGGTTACAGGTATGAGGTTTGGGGTTTGAGGTAACCTATTACCTAGCCTCAAACCCCAAACCTCATACCTCATACCTCATACCTGATCAACTGGGATATTATAATCCCGGTTGCTACCCCGGCATTCAGTGATTCCGCTCCACCGCCGGGTCCTCTGGGAATGGAAATGAACTGATCCACCTGCTCCTTTATATCCGGGGTAAGACCGTGGCCTTCGTTGCCAACAACCAAAATACCCGGTTGAGGATTGCTGAGTTCAAAGATGGAAGTCCCCTCCATATGGGCAGCGTAGACGGGTACATCGCTCGCTTTTTGCCGAAAGGCAGCTAGAGAAGATCGCCAGACCGGCACCCGCAGAAAGGCTCCCATACTTGCCTGGATAACTTTAGCGTTATATAGATCAGCGGATTGATTGGAAAAAACGACCTGACTGACGCCAAACCAATCGGCGATCCGGAGGATGGTGCCCGCATTGCCCGGATCCTGAATATCGTCGAGGAAGATGGTCCAGCCGGGTTTGGGTAATTCCGGTACCGGCATCAGGTCAACTACGGCCAGCACGCCCTGAGTAGTGCTCAAATCAGAGGCTTTGCGCATCGCCTCGATGGGCAGCGTAAAGATTTCGGCATTAGGTACTGGACCGGTATAGTTGTCGAGCCAATCGGGTGTAGCGACGACAAATTCCACGGAGTGTTGAGCAGCCAGGATTTCGGAAACGATTTTATCCCCCTCTGCCACAAATTTGTTATACTTTTGACGGTACTTTTTTTGCTGCAAAGAGCGAATGTATTTGCGTTTATTCTTCGACAGCTCCATAGGCTTTACTTCCGTATGTTGACGTTCCGACTGTTTCCAATATTGGGTTGTGTCCTGCTCGCGATGCTGATGAGTTCTTGTGGGGTGCGCAAATATTTGGAAGTTGACGAATACCTGCTGACCAAAAACAATATTAAGCTGCGCACCGTCGAGAAACTCGACAATAAGCGACGGCTAAAATACGAATTATCCACCCTCTACGAACAGGAAGTAAACGAGAACTTTTTTTTCATTCCCCGGGAATGGTTTTACTTCAAGACACAAGATGCCCGCGACACCACCCGGTTCGACGATTGGCAACGACGC
>JASBTH010000100.1 GCA_030148525.1 Saprospiraceae bacterium
ACCGTCGGCCGTAGCGTTGCGGGCAGTGAGGGTGATATAGAAATCTTCGGGCTCAAATTCCGACATGTGTCGCTGGTTGAGTTCCTCCAGATCATCGTAATCCATGCGATTGAGTCGGACGGCCTCGAGCAGACGAAGAAATAAGCGGCTTTCCTGGCGGTATACTTGTTGTAGTTCCACCATTTCCATGGAAAACTCCTCCTGGAATACTTGAGCAGAAAAGAAGTAGGGCGAATCGTATTGAGATTGGATGAGCATCACCTCTGCTTCGGAAGCGACCACCGGCGGTAGTTGGAATAAGTCTCCGAAAAATAATACCTGAACGCCGCCAAAGGGTAGGGGATTCTCCCGGTTCAGGCGCAGGAAGTAATCGATATTGTCGATCATATCGGCGCGGACCATGGAAATTTCGTCGATGACCAGGATTTCCATATTCTGGTACAACTTGCGGTTGCGCCGTTTTTTGATATCGGCCCGCGCCAAAGGACGCGGAGGAAAACCAAAAAACGAGTGGATGGTTTGTCCCCGCACATTAAGCGCGGCAATACCGGTCGGTGCCAGGACCACCATTTTCTTGCGTGTGGTTCGGCGGAATAGTTGGAGTAGTGTAGATTTACCGGTGCCCGCCCGACCGGTAATAAACAGGTTTTTGTGCCCTTTTTCCATTTGATCGAGGGCATATTCAAAATCACGGCTCAACTGAAAGGGTTCCTGCTTCATGGAACGGAAAGTACGAAATTATATACGTTTACAATTGATTGGATTACCGGCCAATTTGCAACAAGCCCTGCGTATCGGCGTTATACCGCTTAAACATTCTATCTATAGAGTATGCCTTCCAATAAACCCGAAATAGAAGAACCCTTTCGTTTTAAACAATTCGCCATTGCTCAGGACCGCTGCTCTATGAAGGTAGGTACCGACGGAGTGCTGCTGGGCGCCTGGGCCAATACCGATAAGGTACATACGGCCCTGGATATTGGTACTGGCACGGGGTTGATCGCCATCATGCTCGGACAGCGATTGCCGGAGGCACAGATCCACGCCGTCGAGATTGACGAGATCGCCTGTGAACAGGCAACGGAGAATGCAGCACATGCTCCCTGGTCAGATCGCCTGCATATACACCAGGAATCCATCCAGGATTTTACGCGCCGATGGCCCGATCAATTTGATCTGATCGTCAGTAATCCGCCCTTTTTTACCGGAGGAACCTTTTCTGATAACCAGGGGCGGAACAGCGTACGCCATACCGTGAAATTGCCCCATAATGATCTGCTCACCTCAGTACGTCGCTTATTGTCGCCTGATGGCCGCTTTTGCCTGATCCTGCCACTCATCGAAGGTCTTCGATTCCGGGAACTGGCCGAAACCTACCAGCTATACTGCACTCAGATCACCGAAGTACACCCCAAAGCGGATAAACCCGTGGAGCGCCTGCTCATGCAATTCGAGCGCGAAGCAAAGACCTGCAAAACCGACAAACTAATTATCCAAAAGGAGGAGCGCAATGATTGGCGGGAGGAATATGTGGAGCTGACGAAGGACTTTTACCTGTATATGTGAAGTAATGGATAATTTTTAGTGTTTAATTTTTAATTCGGCTAACGCTTTGCCGGAATTAAAAACTAAAAATTAAACATTCAAAATTATCGAACACCTCAAACCTCACACCTCAAACCTCACACCTGGCTCGTTACCAATTACTAAAGGCCGCATTAAAAATATCCTCCATCAGCTGGTCGGAGATGGTGCTGATAGCCTCTTCCTCTACACTGGAGAAGTCAGTACCGGAAGGGTAGTCGAAGAAGAAGGAGAAATTGCGTCGCCAGGGCTCGGCATCGGTAACGTTATCGATGTATTCAATGGCAAGGGTTATCGTAAGGCGGTTAATGGCCACCCGTTCTCCCGTCGAAGGAGCTTCGGCAGTAATCTGGTATCCGGCCAGCGTGCCTTTGAATTCAATATCGGGATCCTGTTCGTTATATTGTAAGCGGGAGTTCAGCCGGATCTTGTCCTGTAAGTCACCGGTCAGACGCTGTTCCAGGCCCGGAAGGGCATCCACGGCATTATTTTCAAAGGAATGAATGAAATATGTCTGTATACTCGGATCAATCGAGGCCGAGCGGAAGGAGTAGCATCCGGAAAACAAGAAGAAAATGCCAAATATTAGGATGTAACGCATTAAAATCAGGTTTGAGGTTTGAGGTTTGGGGTTTGAGGTAACCTGGAACCTAACCTAATACCTCACACCTCAAACCTCAAACATGTCATTGAAGGTTATATTGCTTAATCTTCCGGTACAAGGTCCGCTCGCTGATGCCGAGGTCTTCGGCGGCGTCTTTGCGGCGGCCGTTGTGCTTTTTCAGGGCTTTCTCGATCAGGTTCTTTTCGTGGTATTCCAGGGATAAGTTTTCGTCGATGATTTCTACGCTTCCGTACTCATCCTGGTCGCGTCCTTCTTCGCGGATGATCATGGGGCGCAGGTCCTCCTCGGTCCTTTCCTCCTCGTATTCTTCGTCCTCTTCGTGGTCGTAGGTGTAGCCGGGATAGTTCGACCTGCTTTCATTGGAACGCGAGGGCAGATCCCGCTCCAAGACCGGTCCGGTCAGTGTTTTCAGCGTATTATTATCGGGCACTTGCAAGTCATTATCGCGGATGAGTTCGTAGATGAGGGACTTCAGGTCGTTGAGGTCACTCTTCATATCGAACAGCAACTTGTAGAGTATCTCCCGTTCTTGTAGTCCCTGATCTTCTTTGCCATTTTTCGTAAGGGCCGGCAAGTGTCGATCCTTAATAGTTGGAAAAATATCGAGCAACTGCTCGGCCGATATCTCCCTTTCTTCGGATAGAATAGATACCTTTTCCGCCAGGTTTTTTAGCTCCCGAATATTACCAGGCCAATTGTAATTCTCGAGGAGTAACTTGGCGCGGTCATCCAGGCGAACGGGGGTGATGTGGTACTTTTCGGCTACATCTACGGTAAATTTGCGGAAGAGCATGAAGATATCCTCCTTGCGCTCCCGCAGGGGAGGCACTGTGATGGCAACTGTATTGAGCCGATAATAGAGATCTTCCCGGAATTTGCCTTTTTGGATGCGCTCTTTCAGGTCGACGTTCGTAGCGGCGATAATGCGTACATCTGTCCGCTGGACCTTGCTCGAGCCCACCCGGATATACTCCCCGGATTCCAATACCCGTAGCAAATAGGCTTGTGTATCGAGGGGCATTTCTCCAATCTCGTCCAGGAAAACCGTTCCGCCATCGTAGGTCTCGAAATAGCCCTTTCGGTCGGTAGTTGCCCCCGTAAAGGCTCCCTTCTCGTGACCGAATAATTCAGAGTTAATGGTTCCCTCGGGTATGGCCCCGCAGTTGATGGCAATGAAGTTGTTGTGCTTGCGATGGCTCAGGGAGTGGATGATCTTGGAAAAGACCTCCTTACCAACGCCACTCTCGCCAGTGATCAACACGCTCAGATCGGTACTCGCTACCCGCTCGGCCGTGCTCAGCGCGCGATGGAGGAGGGGCGATTGCCCGACAATACCGAAGCGTTGTTTGATGGTTTGTAAGGTGGCCATTGGCAGCGATTTTCATCAAAAAATGGGGACAACCGAGCTTAATCGGTTACGATGGTACCCTTCAGGGTGGCGGAAGTGGCATCGTGCACCTCCACCCAGGTGTAATCACCGGCTTGCAGACCCGGCTTCTTCGGAAACACGATCATTTTATTCTGTGAGTTGCGTCCGCAGAAGTCCTGATCGGAGCGCTTACTGTTTCCTTCGATGAGCACTTTGAATCGCTTACCAATATCCCGTTGGTTATGCTGAAATGAGATCTGTTGCTGTAAACGGATAATTTCCTGCAATCGGCGTTTTTTCACCTCTAATGGAATATCATCTTCGTACTTGCGGGCAGCTAAAGTACCAGGACGCTCAGAGTAAAAGAACATATAGGACATACTATAGTCCGAGTATTCCATGATGCTTAGGGTATCCTGATGCTCTTGTTCAGTTTCGGTACAAAAGCCGGCAATAATATCGGAACTCACGGCACAGTCGGGAATGATCCGGCGAATAGCTTCGATACGGTCAATATACCATTCGCGGGTGTAGGTCCGGTTCATCAGGTCGAGTACCCGGCTGTTACCAGACTGTACGGGCAGGTGGATGTAGTTGCAAATATTCTCGTAGGCGGCCATGGTGTGCAGCACTTCGTCGGTCATATCCTTGGGATGGGAGGTAGAAAAACGCACCCGCAGATCAGGATGTACCTTCGCTACCATTTCGAGGAGCTTAGCAAAACTGACTTTCTGGCCGTTTTCCGGGTTTTCCCATTTATAGCTGTCGACATTTTGGCCCAGCAGGGTCACTTCCCGGTATCCGCGCTCATACAACTCGGTAGCTTCAGCTACAATACTGAAGGCATCGCGACTGCGCTCGCGCCCACGGGTAAAGGGAACTACACAAAAGCTGCACATATTGTCGCAGCCCCGCATAATGGAAATAAAGGCCGAGACGCCGTTGCTATCGAGCCGCATGGGACTGATGTCGGCATAGGTCTCTTCCCGGCTCAGGAAAACATTAACTCCCTTATCACCATCCTGGGCATTGGCGACCAGCTTGGGCAGGTCGCGGTAGGCATCGGGGCCAACTACCATGTCGACCAGCTTTTCCTCTTCCAGGAACTTGGTTTTCAGTCGCTCGGCCATACAGCCAAGGACCCCAACCAGGGTGCCTGGGCGTTGCTCTTTGACCTTATCGAAAATCCGAAGTCGCTTGCGAACGGTTTCTTCCGCTTTTTCACGGATCGAGCAGGTATTGATCAGGATCAGGTCGGATTCTTCTATGTTGCGGGTAGATGCAAAACCTACATCCGACAGAATGGATGCGACAATTTCGCTGTCGCTAAAATTCATTTGGCAGCCGTAACTCTCAATGTAGAACTTTTTGTCACCGGCTTCGCTTTCGCGAAAAAAAACCTCTCCCTGCTTCTGTTCGTCGATGGTGCGATCCAGATTAGTTAGTGTCGGATTATCGTCGTACATAGCCATATCACGTATTCATTCTCGGTCAAATCAATGGTACCGACCACTTGGGTCGATAACGGGGCCAAAGATAGCTGTTTTTTTGGTCCCATGTGACATTATGTCAGTTTGTTTTGCCAGCTTATGGGATGCTGGCAACAAAAAAAGCCTGCGAGTGCAGGCTTTTCCTTGATTATATCGTATGTGACGTCAGATTAATTACCGAACGTGCGCAATTTTTCGTTCTTGTACTGTGCTTTGAGGATTTCGTTGCGACGATTTACCGAGGGTTTCTTGTACTCGCGGCGCTTGCGAATTTCCTGCATAATTTTTGTATCGCGGTATTTGCGCTTGTAACGCTTCAACGCACGATCGATGTTTTCACCATCTTTAACATCGATGATCAACATAAGCCGATGGGTAGTTGTGGAGCAATATTTTTACGCTCCGGTTCACAATGAAATGGAGCGGATGACGAGATTCGAACCCGCGACCTCAACCTTGGCAAGGTTGCGCTCTACCAGCTGAGCTACATCCGCTTGTTATTTGTTTTGTGCGATCTCTGTCGAACGCGGATGCAAATATAAGACCCTTCTAAAGTATTATGCAAACATTTTTGCGAAAAAAAATTGGTATTTTGTAGTAGGTGTTGAGTATTAGGATTTTAGAAGGTACAAGGTCCTGGTTTTTTGCCCTACCCTTATTTTGGCCCTTAATTACGTAGAGCGTAGAGACCGGGAGCGAACGAAGGGACCGCAGCGATTTAAGGGACTCGCCTGAGTGGGTTGTCCCGTTGTGCTTTATTGCTGAATCGCTGCTCTTCCCTGCGTCGGGCATTGAGCGTGGAGCATCGGGCGTGGTGCGTGAAGCGTCAAACGGAAGTGACCTTAGAGAAAGAAGTGACTTGAGGGAACATAGGAACTACAGCGACTTGCACGTGCTGGATTATCTCGTTGTGCTTGATTGCTAGATCTTTGCTTTTTTTGCATCGAGCGTGGAGCGTAGAGACCGGGAGCGAAGGAAGGGACGGTTACTGACTTCACTCCCACCGCTAAAGCGGATGGGCTTAAACTGCCGACTTTGGCGAAAGCCAAATAACAAAATCCACATTGAGCACTGAGCATTCAGCATTCAGCATTTCTAAAACCTGTATTTACTATATTCGCGTAGCAATTGACCAATCGCAATCATCAAATCGAGACCAACCCGAATGCGCATTTATTTTCACATACACTATAACACCGTCTGGGGCCAGCAATTGGCGGTAGTCGGCGACCATCCTTTATTGGGTACTTGGAATCCCGAAATAGCCGTTCCGATGGCCCATCAGGGGGATGGGCGTTGGGTCCTTCAGCTGGAATTGCCTGACTCCGTTTCTGACTTTTCGTATGCCTACGTGCTGGTGGATAACAATACGAAGACTAATACCCGGGAATGGGGAGATCCGCGCCTTGTTACCCGGACACCAGATACCCGCACTTTGCGGTTGATTGACCATTGGCGCTCGCATCAGCATGCGGATAATGCCTTGTACACAGCACCGTTTCGGGAGGTTTTATTGCCCGCCCCAGACCGGACCATTCCTGTTGCTCTTTCGCAAACCGATGAACGACTCGTCACCTTTCAGTGCTACGCCCCGCGAGTGCGGCCCGATGCAGATTTTGTGGTGCTGGGTGGTCATCCCGAGCTGGGGTCCTGGGAACCCGGGGATGCACTGGTTCTTGGCAATCCCGGCCATCCGTTATGGTCGGGAACAATTCAGCTCGATCACGACGGTCTGATTGAATATAAATACGCCTGGCGCAACCGGCAGACCGGAGCAATTATAGACCTGGAATCGGGCCCCAACCGGACCCTTTCGATGGGTGAGTTGGAAGCAGATCACCTGGTCGTTACCGATGATTACTTCCGGTACAGCAAAGGGCCCTGGCGTGGAGCGGGGGTGGCCATCCCGGTATTCTCCCTGCGATCCGATCAAAGCTTCGGTGTGGGAGAGTTTGCCGACCTCAAATTAATGGTCAATTGGGCCAAAGAATCCGGCTTGAAAATGGTGCAGGTGTTACCAGTCAATGATACTACGGCCACTCATTCCTGGACCGATTCTTATCCCTATGCCGCGATATCAGTCTTCGCACTGCACCCCATCTTTCTCCGTATTGCCGATCTGAAGGGTGCATCAAAAGTCCTCACCAAAAAGGTGGAGAAACAGCGCCAGTCTCTCAACCGGCTGCCACAGGTCGACTACGAAGCAGTTACTCAACTCAAGCGCACCCTTGCCTGGGAGATCTTCAGTCAGCAAAAAGAGGCCTTTCTCAAGAGCGCTGATTTCAAAGCTTTCCACAAAGAACACAAACACTGGCTGAATCCGTACGCCGTTTTCTGCTACCTGCGCGACCACTACGGCACGGCTGATTTCTCCCGGTGGGACCAGCACGCGAAGTATTCCAAAAAGCTCAAAAAGGAATTGTGCAGCCCGGATTTCTACGATTTCGATGCCATCGCCTTTTCCTGGTTTTTGCAATTCCACCTGGACAAGCAATTGCGGGAGGCAGCCGATTACGCCCGTGGGCAGGGTGTCATACTTAAGGGCGATCTGCCCATCGGCATTTACCGCCATAGCGTGGATGCCTGGGTAGCTCCCCAACTATACAATATGGATGCCCAGGCCGGAGCGCCGCCCGATCCGTTTTCTGAAACCGGCCAAAACTGGGGATTCCCAACCTATAACTGGACCGAAATGGCCAAGGATAATTACCAGTGGTGGCGTAACCGCATGACCCAATTATCACGCTATTTCGATACCTACCGTATTGATCATATCCTTGGTTTTTTCCGTATCTGGCAGATCCCTCTGGAGCAGATCGAGGGTACGCTGGGGTATTTCAATCCGGCTATTCCGGTTACGCCGGAAGAATTGGAAAGCAGGGGCTTATCCTTCAACCGCGATCGGTATTGCAAGCCCTATATCACCCAGGCCATACTGGAGGAGCGATTTGGGGATAGTACTGCCCAGGTCAAGGCGCATTTCCTGACTCCGCTTGGCGAACGCTATCAGTTTAAAGAAGGACTCGATAACCAGCGAGCCATCCAAAAGTACTTATCGGATAAACCCGATCTGCAGGATCTCCAAAAGGATCTCTTCGACCTGATCGGCGAAGTACTCTTCATCGAGGACCCCGAGCGTGGCCCCAATGCCCTCCATCCCAGGATCGAACTCATGAAAACCAGGTCTTACGCTGAGCTCGACGACCACGCCCGCGGTCAGGTTCACCAGGTGTATATCGATTACTTTTACCGGCGCCAGGAGGAATTCTGGAAGTCGCAGGCTATGGAGAAATTACCGGCTTTGAAGGAAGCTACGGACATGTTGATCTGTGGCGAAGACCTGGGTATGGTGCCCGCCTGCGTACCCGACGTAATGAGCGAATTGAGCATCCTTAGCCTGGAGATCCAGCGCATGTCGAAGAACCCCCAAACCGAGTTCCTCCAGGTCGAGGATATTCCCTACCTGTCGGTCGCCAGTCCATCCACCCACGATATGGCACCCATCCGCGCCTGGTGGGAGGAAGAAGAATGGGATTATATTCAGCGCTTCTACGAGCAGGAACTGCGCCTCGATGGTAACCATCCCAAATATTGTGAACCCTTTGTCGCTCAGGCCATCATACGACAGCATCTGTCGTGGCCCAGTATGTGGACAGTTTTCCCGCTCCAGGACCTGCTGGCTATGGACGGTCGCCTGCGCGTGGAAGACCCGCATTCCGAACGGATCAACATACCGGCCAACCCCAAGCACTACTGGCGTTACCGTATGCACCTGAGCCTGGAAGATTTAATCGAGGAGAAACCCTTCATGTATTTATTAAGGGCCATGCTGCAAAATGGAAATAGGATTTAGAGCCGGTCAACTTCTGACCTTTCACTCCTCCATCTTCCTCGTATAATTCCCGTGCTGCTCGTAACTCACCACCTGTCCCTGGTCATTGCGCTGGAAGGTGACCGTCTCGCCGGGCTCACCGTCATCGCGCATGCGTTGGAAGGTGTCGCCCTCGACGTGCTTGAGCATGGTCATGGCGTCGGCGGGGTTGTCGGTTGGTAGTCCGATAACTACCAGCTTACCGTCCCAGGTGCCTATGTATTCCTCGCTCCACCAGGGTTGGGCGGAGTAGTAGCCTACGTAATCATTTAATTCATGCTGTTCGGCATCGTCTTTGTCCGACTCTTTTTTGGCGGAAGCCTTAACCTTGTTGAGGATGCCGTAGATGCCACGCATATATTTACCCGGGTTTACACCGCTGGCATTGATCATGACGGAGTAGGCGCGTTTGTTGGCCAGGTCAAGCTGGAGAGTGGAACGGTATCCCGGGCAACTGCCGCCGTGCCCCACCCAGGTGGTTCCGTTGGGACCTTTATAGACGGAAAAGCCCAGTCCCCAAGTGGTAGACCAACCGGGATCGGTGTAGTGGACCTGTTGCATGAATTTGAGGGTGGAGGGCTTCAGAATTTCGGTGGTGGTCGTATCCCGAAGGCGAAACTGCCAGGAGGCGAATTTGCCCAGATCGGTGACGTTAGAGGAAAACCCGGCGGCGGGGGTGATGCCATTGGCGTCGAAGAAATTCACCTTGGCCCGGTTTCCTTGTCGGTCGACGGAGCTGTAGCCGATGGCCAGGGCGTCGCCCCATAAGTCTTCGGGCATATCGGGGCGGGTGTCGTAGAGACCCAATGGATTCAGTATACGCTGGGTGACGTAATCTTCGTAGGACATGCCCGAGATTTCCTCTACGATCTCGCCCAGAAGCGTGAGGCCAAGGTTGCTGTACTGAAAATAGGTAGAAGCAGGGTAGAGGGTTTCCTGATCACTCAATGCCGCATCGATTTCTGCTTTGGTAGGAAAGGGAAAGTCGGGCCCCGTCCAGTACGGATTGGTCGCTTCCCGCGGCAGGCCGGAGGAATGGGTCATCAGGGACCGGACGGTGATAGGCCCGCTATCCGGGTATTTTTGTTCCAGGTCAAAAGCGGGCAGGAGATCGCTCACCCGGTCATCGAGGCGGAGTTTACCCTCGTCGTAGAGGGTCATGATGGCCACGGAGGTAAATAGCTTAGAGATAGAACAAATGCTGCACAGGGTAGAGACCTGGGTGGCCACTTGTTCCTCCTTATTGGCCATGCCGACTGCCCCCGACCATAGCACCTCCTGATCTTCCACTACACTGGCCGAAATGCCGGGCAGGTTGTCGAAGTCCTTCTGGGCATCGAGCCAGACTTCAATGAGGGTAAAGGCTTCGGAATAGTCTTTTTCGCTTTCCTGGGCAAAGGCGCCGGTGACAAGCAGAGACAGGAGGAGGGTAAGGATGGTGTTTTTCATACTGTTGGAAGATGATTTACGATTCACGGCATACGAACTATGGCCCCGCCTACGCTGAAGCTTCGGCGGGCGTGGACGGCAAATGGCCGAATTGATTTTAATATCGGAAATTTTTGAGAAATAGTTGTTTACGCTACACGCTACACGCTACACGTTGAACGTCCCTGATTAAGGAAAGTACTTGAATGACCGGAGGGTGCGTGGAGCAGGCAGTTATAGGTTGAGTAAGGGAAATTGGAATGATGAATGCTGAATGTTAAATGATGAATTCCATTTAGCATTGAGCATTTTCTTCCTCCTTTTTTTGGTAGAGTGTGTTGTACAATTAAACGCTCTAATCAGTACCCACCTTCTCATAGGCCTTATCATCGATCACCATCTTCGCGATGATCTCACACAGGATCTCGGAGGTACCGCCGCCGATCTGTCCGAGGCGGGCATCCCGGAAAAAGCGGGCCATGGGGTAGTCTTCCATGTAACCGTAGCCACCGTACATCTGAAGGCATTGGGTGGCGACTTTATCAGCTAACTTGGTGCAGAGGAGTTTGGCCATCGAGGCTTCTTTGACCAGGTAATCGCCCCGGTCGAGGCGCTGGTATAATTGATAGACAAAGGCTTTATTGGCTTCGATCTCGGTCGCCATCTGGGCGATCCGGTGACGGAGGACCTGAAATTTGTTAATGGGACGTCCGAAAGCTTCCCGGTCGCTCATATGCTGGAGGGTGGCCTGCAGGGCGTGCTCGCTGCCGATCACCGCCCCCAATGCCATGGACAACCGCTCCGACACAAAATGCTGCATGATGTAAAAGAAGCCGGCGTGCTCGTCGCCCAACAGATTGGTGGCCGGCACGCGCACGTCGTCGAAGGCGATCTCCCCCGTATCGGATGCCCGCCAGCCGAGTTTTTTCAGTTTGGTGGCACTGACGCCCGGCGTATCCCGGTCGATGAGGAACAGGGTGATGCCTTTGCCATGCGGATCTGTTTTTGCGGCAGCAATCAAAAAATCGCTATTCACGCCATTGGTAATGAAGGTCTTTGAGCCATTGATCACAAAGTGGTCACCCTCGCGGATGGCGGTGGTGCGCAGGCTTTGGATATCGGACCCACCAAAGGGCTCGGTAATGGCCAGGCAGCCGATGCACTCGCCCCGCACGCCCGGCACCAGGTACTGCTGCTTTTGGGCTTCGGTGCCTTCGGCCAGCAGGTGGGTGAGAGCCAGCTGGAAGTGTGCCCCTACGGCCGCCCCAAAGCCGCCGGAGTTCAATTTGCTAAGTTCTTCCTGTAGCACCACCGAGTACCAAATGTCAGCTCCGGAGCCCCCGTACGCTTCCGGAACGGCCAGTCCGAAGTAGCCCATCTCCCCGAATTGCTGAAAGACGGAGCGGGGGACTTCACCGGCTTCTTCCCATTCGTCGAGGTGAGGTCTTACCGCTTTCGCTAAAAAATCGCGGAGGGATTGGCGGAAGATTTCGTGTTCTGAATTGAAGTACATGCGTTGTAGGATGTGATTAGGTAAGATAGGGGTATTTTTGGTCCAAGGTCATAGAATGCTCAGTGCTAAATGCTCAATGATGAATTGAACACTGAGCACTGACCATTTAGCATTCAACATTCATCATTCTTATTAGGTAAGTGAACAATCGCCCTGATTCACGAACAGTGCCTACTCCTTCACCAACTTTTTCACATATACCTTTCCATTCACTACGTACCGCATAAGGTACAGTCCGGCGGGCAGGAAGCCGGTGTTATCAATGGTCACCTTCCCGTTATTTTGTACGGTGGGGTAGTCTTTTACTAAAATCCCCTGAACATCGTACAACTGTACTGCCCTGATCTGGTCGGAAGGGTTCCCGGTCTCGATGTGCAGGCGTTCGGTAAACGGGTTGGGGTATAGGTTAGCCGGATTGGCATTGACTTCGTCCAGGTCGGTAAGCGGGCTTCTCTGGTAGATCCGTATGTAATCGACCTCCATGGCGCTTTCCGTAAAGTTGGGATCGATATTGGGCAGGATAGCCACGTTGAACAGGATGTACTGTTCGGCGTCAAAGGGCCAGGTGTCGGCGTTTTGTTCGTCGGGTTGGTAGGTATAGTGTTCAACCCCATCGACACTGAAGCGGATCTCCTCTTCCGTCCAGATCATGGTGTAGGTATGAAACTCCGTGGAGGCATTGGGCAGGATACGACCGCCCACGTTCACGGTGCCCCCAAAGCTGGACGGCGTGTGGATGGCGCTCGATACATAATCTTGATTATCACCCCAGTGTTCCATGATATCGATTTCACCGCATTGGGGCCAGGACACCGTACCGAAACCCTGCGTTTCCCAGTAGGCACCGGGCTCGGTAATGTTCTTACCCAGCATCCAGAGGGCCGGCCAGGTGCCGACACCCGTGGGTAGTTTAGCGCGGATATCCACCCGTCCGTAGGTAAAGGCAAACTTGGAATTGAGTCGGGCCGAGGTGTAATCCTTGGTTACGCCCTGGTTGGTATAGGTTTCTTTGCGGGCCGTTAGGTGCAGCACACCATCTTCCACGAAGGCATTTTCGATGCGGTCGGTGTAGTGCTGGATCTCCCCGTTGTACCAGCTCGTTCCGTTGGGCAGTTGGGTTTGGTGAAACCATTTATCGGTGTCGATGGCCCCGTCGGTGTCAAATTCATCGGACCATACGAGTTGATCGAACACCGGTTCGGGTGCTACCTCGGAGGCGTAGAGCTGCACATCATCTACGTAAGCCAATACATGATCGCTGTTATTCTCTCCGTTCACCTGAATGAGCACGCGGTTGAAGTCGGTGCGCTGGATGGGAGGCGGCGAACTGCCGTCGAGGTTACGGTAATTGTCGTTGGCAAAGTCGAAGGTGACGGTCTGCCATTCGTCAAGCGTGACTGGTTTGATGATCTCGCTCTGGGTGACCCAGGGTTGCGCGAGGCGTCCGTCTTGCAGCTTTAGCGATACCTGATTGGGTTGGTTCCCCGTAAGTCCGTTCGACGGAATATAGATCTGTATCGAGAATACCTGACTGACCGACAGGTCGAACTGATCGTTCATATCAAAGCGCACATTGGCGTATTGCCCGCCCGTATCATGGTACCGCAGCACGGTGGCCGAGGTATTGCTACCTCCGGGCACGGGATTGGCGAATTCGGTGTTTAGCCCGCAATCATCGGGTGCCCAGGCGGGGATATTGGTATTGCCTTCGAAGTCGTCGTAGGCTTCGGTGATTTGGGCTTTCGCCAAAAAGGGGAGGAGGGTGATTGTTGCTATTAACAGACGGTGGGGCATAAGGGTGGCTTTTGGTTTAAGATAGGGAATTTGATGTTTAACGGCCTACGGCCTGAACGTCCCTAATGATGAATGCTAAGTGCTAAATGATGAATCACGTCATACTTGTTTACTGTTTCTACTTCTGATCTCTGACTTCTAACCTCTGATCTCAAATCTCTGATTTCTGATTTCCATTTCCGTGCCTGCTTCACGCGGTGAGCGCTATGGATCGCGGAGGATCGTAGTGTCTATTGTGTGGGAAGTGGATTGATTCGAAAGAGATGGTGGTGACTAAGCGGGAAAAGTACCGATGCTTCTCTTCAAAACTATGTCTATAAATAAAAGGTCAACGTTCGTATTTGAAAGAGTGTTTGGATCGCCATCCAGGGATTACAAATCAGGCAAAAAAGCGATGGCGTCAATTTCGAGCAAGAATGCTGGATTTATCAGTCCTGCGACAAAGAGAACGGAAATGGTGGGGGGATTCGAACTGCGCCCGAGGAATTTTTGAGATACTTGAAAGGCTCCGTACGCATTTTGTCCCTGCACTATATGAATGGCCATTTTTACTATATGCTCAAAATTAGCTCCACTGGCTGCAAGTGCTATTTTCAAATTTTTCATTACTTGGTCTGTTTGAATAAGGATATCATCCTTACCAACGACCTCTCTATTTTCATTTACCGAATTTTGCCCGCCGATGTAAATTGTCTTGCCGCTTCCGTGGGTGGTAATTATTTGGGAAAAAGCAGGGTTTTTGGTGAGTCCATCCGGATTCACATGCGTTATCGCTCCTTTCATCATTCTATAATTTTATGGATAGGGAAGAAAAATTTAAATCACATCTGACTCCATCAATGTGTAGAAGGATCACCCTCGCATCATGGCTGATCCGTTTTTTTAGCATTTATATATAAAAACAACAGGAATTAGTAATCCCAAGGTAAAAAACCCTAACCTCAGCCTAAATCTAAACCTTACAATATTGCCGTCCCCGCCTGCCGAAGCCCGAAATTCTCGCTGAAGCCCGTACGGGCGAAAGAGGGAAAGCACGGAGGCGAAATCCGTTTACCGTAAGCCGTCAGCCGTAAATCGTGGACCGTCATCCAAGTCCACCGAAAGACCCAACGTCCCCACCTACCAAGCAAACGCTCTAACGAATTAACGTCACCTCCCCCGAATACATCCTACGATCCCCATTCACAAACTCCAACTCCATCGCGTACATGTACACGCCCGGATCCAGCACCTGTCCGTTGACCGTGCCGTCCCAGCCGGCGCTTTCGTTGCGGACCGGAAAGTCGTAGCGCTCGTAAACCAGGGCGCCCCAGCGATTGAAGATGCGCAAGACGGGGATCTCCTGCACTTTATTGGTGACGAACGGACGGAAGGTCCGATTCGACTCATTCTGACTGATGGGGGCAAAGGCGTTGGGTACGTAAAAGGGGAATTCGTCACTGATCAGGATGAAGACGGAATCCGACACGGTGCAGCCGAGGGTGTCCTCAATGGTGACCACCAGCTCGGTGACCTGCCTCGGCGATACGTGTTGCTCGGTGATGCGATCGGTAGGACCGTCGGCCAGGACTTCGCCCGGCGACCAGGTGACGCGGGTGATGGCCTCGTCGATGATGGAGGGTACCGCCCGCACCAGCAAGGTATCGCCGTAGAGGATGGTGTTATTATCCATGGTTTCGCCCAGCTCCAGGTCCACGAACAATTGATCGGGTTGGGTGAGGATGATGGAATCGGTGGTGGCCACGCAGAAATTCTCGTCGGTCACGGTGACTTGGTACATACCGATGGCCAGACCACTGGCGTCGGGCATACCGTCGAGCATGTCGTGATTCCAGTCGTAGTCGATGTAGCCGGTGCCGTTGACGGCCGTGATGGCGATGGTGCCGTTATTGCTTTCGAAGCACTGTACGTTCTGCGCATCGACCTCCAGGGAGAGGGCCTCCTCGGGGTTGTTCTCAATGCAGATGTCGTAGTAGCCCTCGGCCCCGGTGGCATCCGACACGGCAATGTAGTAGGTCTCGCCGGCCTCCACGCCCATTCGCAGGTCCAGTTGCCCCCCCGTACCCGCATCGCAGGCGAAAGGCAGGGACATGGCACTGCCCGGACAAGCACCCTGAAACACCGCCATTTGCGGCTGCGGCAGATCGTCACTGGTGATGCTGATCTGGATGCAGTCGCCGTCGGTTTCCGGGGTGAAGGTGTACCAGACGGTGGCGTGCGGGAAGTTAAAACAACCGCCCTCGATCATCGGACCGGGACCGGCGGTGGCGCTACAGCCTTCCAGACAGACCGTCTCCCGGCTCACGTCCAGGTAGATGGACCCAAAGGCGTTCTCGGGGTCGCAAAAGTCGTTCACCCCGCAGCCTACGATCTTGGCGATCACCACATCTTCGCCTCCGTTGTGGGTGTCATCGTAAGGGCTGCCCACCATCGGGAAATCCCCCGAATAGGTGCCGCCCCCGATGAAGACGCTGCCGGCATTATCGATGGTCAGGTCCAGGGCCCAGTCGTTGTCGCCTCCGCCCAGGTAAGTGGATTCCAGCAGCTCCGACAGGTCAAAGGTAAAGCGCGACAGAAAGATGTCGCGGCGCCCGCCGTGGGTATCGAAGGAGGCATTCGGGGTAGTGGGGTAGTCGGTGGAAAAGGTGATGCCGGTGATGAAGACATTCTCCGCCCCCTCGATCACCAGTCCGTAGGTATCGTCGTCGTCGGCACCGCCAATGAAGGTGGAGGCCAAAATCGTGGTCAGGTCATTATCCAGCTTGGTGATGATGGCGTCGTGGTTGGCGTTGTGGATCTCGTCGTACACGCCCGGCGTCGACGGGTATTCCGGTGAGCCGGTATAGCCGGCGATAAACACATTCTGGGATTCGTCCAGGGCGATGGCGTGACTCTCCTCAAAGTTGGTGCCCCCGATAAAGGTGGCCGCCGTCAGCATATTGAGGTTGTTATTAAATTTGGCCACGAAAATATCCCCCGATCCGTTGTGGATGGAATCGTAGGCCACCCCGGCGTACGGGAAATCCGCACTGTAGGTAAAACCCGACACAAACACATTACCCGCCTCGTCGGTCACAATGGCGTCGGCCCCCTCGTCGGTGCTGCCGCCCAGGTAGGTAGAGGCCAGCAGAGCCGACAGATTATTGTTCAGCTTCGACACGAACACATCCTCAAAGCCCCCGTTGAAGGCATTATCGTAGGCACCCACGGTGGGGTAATTGCTGGATTCGGTGCGTCCGGTCACGAAGATGTTCCCGGCGTTATCCACCGTGAGGTCGTAGCCGTAATCATCGTCATCGCCGCCGATAAAGGTAGAGGCAATGATCTGCGACAGGTCATTGTCCATTTTGACCACAAACACATCGTTACTGCCGCCGTTATAGCCGTTGTCGTAAGAAGCTCCCGCCATGGGGAAATCCGCCGAGCCCGTCGCCCCCGAGATGATCACCTGCCCGTTGTCTTCCATCGCGATCGAGAGACCGTTATCCCAACTGCTGCCGCCCAGGTAGCTCGACACCAGCACCTCCGACAGGTCGTTGGTCAGCTTGGCTACGTAGGCCTCCTTCACACCGTTATAACCCTCATCAAAGCTCCCCGCCGTGGTCGGAAAATTGTCCGACCAGGAGTAGCCCGTCACGAAGACGTTCCCGGCTTCATCAGTGGCAATGGCCGTCCCCCAGTCGTTCCCGCCGTCCCCCATAAAGGTGGAGGCCAGGTAGGGGTCAATGATCAGTTCGTAGTCGGGATCATAGTCCGCCACCCGGAAGGAGTAGGTGTTTGCTTCGGTAGCGTCGATTTGGTAGTATGCTTTCGCAAAAATCTTTTCGCCATCGATCCACTGGTACGCCACCGGTGCCGAGTACGCTATTTTGCCGGCAGGCGTATGCACTAACAGTTGACCATCGGGTGTCAGGCTCAGGTCCTCAGCTCCGTCCACCGCTATCCGGATCGCCTGCGGATCCACCTGCGGCTGCACGTAAAAGAGCTTTTCCACATTGCTGTTGTAGGCGTTGAGTTTGACCTTGATCCCGTCCCAGACTTCCCCCAGGTTCAGCATCTCGTAACTGGCCACCCCGGTCGTCCACTGCGCCGGGTCATTCCCGATAAAGTAGTTCGAAACCGAGCTCTTACGTTGCTCACCCACGGGCCGTACTCCCTGCTTCCCGGCCACTCCTACGAAGCGCTCCTTCAGCACGTAACCCGAAGTGCTATCCACCGGCAGGGCGTACACGATCTCCCGCTCCGCATTCACCAGCACGTTCCCGGTAAAGGTATTCGCCACGAACAGCAGGTCTTCGTCCCACTGACCGGCATTCTCCACCCAGGGCACCTGCGTACGCGCGATGCGGGCGTTGCGATCCTGGTTTTGTTTTTCGGTAGGGGGATCGGTGGGGGTGGTAAGAAGGGAGAGCGTGAGTAGATAGGGTATTAATCGTGTCATTTGCTATTAGCGTGTTATTGTCATGAATTTAACGGCTTACGATTCACGGCTTACGGTAGACGGTATTGTGCCTGCGGTTTATAACTGCACCAGATTTGCTCATGAATGCAGACCAATTTCTGGCTCTATTATTTGACTTGGCGAATTGCAAAGAAAATCTTAGCCGTCAGCCGTCAGCCGTCAGCCGTCAGCCGTCAGCCGTCAGCCGTCAGCCGTCAGCCGTCAGCCGTCAGCCGTCAGCCGTCAGCCGTCAGCCGTCAACCGTTTATTTCGCCTTAACCATCCTCACCCGCTTCATCACCTGATCCTGCCGTAACGCGAGGACGTACATGCCCGAGACGAGCGGTACCTCATCCAGTTCCAGCACCGCTTCTTCCGAGACCAGGTTGATCTGCCCGCGCATTAGGGTCTTCCCCGAGAGATCCTGGATGGCGTAAAAGATCGGGGCCGTTCCGCAGGTCGAGGAAATGAAGGCCCGGGATGTCGCATCCACCGGGTTGGGGGAGATGCGGGCGGTCAGGCAGCCGGCGTCGACAGGAGGTTCGCGCAGAGTGGTGACGATCTCGTCGGTCACGTCAATGCGGATCTCACTCAGTCCGTAGCAGTCGCCCCCGTGGTTGCTCAGCCCCGTGATCAGCACGTAGCGGGCATTGGTGCCCCCGAAATCGTACAGGTCCATACCCTCGTAGGTGGAGGTGCCATCGGCCATGGGCAGGGTGAATGTACCCACGGAGGTCCAGGTGGCACCATCGTTGCTGATGTCAATGGCGATCTCCTGCATGCCGTTGGTCAGGTATTCCGGCGCATTGGTATTCCAGATGTGCATCTGAAAAAGGCTGTACGGCTCGTTCAGGTCGTACATGATCCAGTGCGATTCCCCGCGGGCGGCATTGGGGTTCATGGAGGTCTCGCACGAGATCCACCCGTCGAACCAGGTCGTATTGTGCCGGTCCAGGAAGCACTGGGCGGAGGTTTTTGCGGAAGCAAAAAGGAAAAACAGGATAAAAACCCATCCCCCCAGCCCCCTTCCCTTTGGGAATGGAAGGGGGAGTCTCTTCGGAATCGAGGATGAGTCCTCCCTCCCTTTTCGAAGATGAACGAACGATTCGCTTGCGATCAAGATCCGGGGGATCTTGAAGTGAGAGAACCGCGAAGCGGGTAGCGCTAGAGGGAGGGTTTTATTGCACTTCATCATAACTATCTTTTTTACAAATTCATGAACCCTAAAGGCGCTTCGCCCGACATGGTGTCGTAGAAGTTGCCGATGTTCGGGAATAGGGTGGGGAGCTCCGACGGGCTTACGCCAAACCACAGGGCCAGCTCCGCGAAATAGGCGTCGTTGGGGGTGGTGGGGATGAGCACACCCCGGTGTACGATGAGGTCGCCGTTGAGCGACAGGGTGGGGTAGGTGCCGTACATATCACCGCCCTTCACATCGCCGCCCATGACCATGGCGTTGCCGCCCCAGGCGTGGTCGCTGCCGTTGCCGTTGGAGGTGAGGGTACGCCCGAAATCGGAGATGGTGAAGGTGGTCACGTTGTTGAACATGCCGATCTCGTTCAGTCCCTGTGCAAATTCGCCGAGGGCGTTATCCACCGTAGTCAGGTTGCGCTCGTGGCTCTGGATGAGCTCGCCGTGCATATCCCAGCCACCCATGCGCACAAAGAAGATCTGCCGCTTGAAGCCGAGAATATCCCGCGCCATGATCACCTCGCAAATGCGGCGGAAGCTCTGGGAAATTCTATTGTTGGAAAACTGGGTGTTCAGTTCACCGATCTGCTCCATGGCCGCCCGGAATTCGATGCTGCCGTCGAGGCTGCGCTTCAGCAGGTCGGTGTACGTCTTTTTGTACATGTCGTCGTGATCGACGCCCAGGAGCAGGTCGATGCCTTCGGTGCGGGCGCCGTTAAAACCGGCCGAGGAAGGATCGTAGCCACGGATGCCCGGACTGCCATCGTAGGGGTCGATGGCGAATTCCACCAGCGTCTGTCCGTACTGGAAGATGTTGGTGCCCGACAAGGAGATGTTCATCGACACGTTGCGGTTGCTGTTCATGTCATTGACCATATCGGCCATGCGTCCGCCCCAACCGAATTGCGACCGCAGGTGGGGCAGACCCGTTTGACAGTTCTTGATCTGATCGGAGTGGGAGAACAGCCCCAGTGGTACGGGCGATCGCCGGTTGCGGTAATCAGACCGCGTGGTGGGCTCGATCAGCGGACCCACGTTATTGATGAAGGACACCTGCCCGGTATTGAACAACTGATGAATATTGTTCATGGCCGGGTTGAGGCCGTACCGCCGTCCGTCGCTGGTCACCGGGGTGATCGGCAACAGCTCGTTTTGTGAGATGGCCAGGTCAGAGCGGGTCACCTTATACTCATCGTACTCCGGATTGCCACGGGGCACGACCATGTTAAAGGAATCATTCCCGCCGGCCAGGAAAAAGCACACAATGGCTTTGTAGTCATTGTTAAACAGGTTTTCCGAATTATTGAGGTAGGCGGCATTAATGGCTTTCAGCTGGGAAACCGAAGATGCCGTGGTCAGACCCAGTGCGGCCAGACCAAATTCCCTGATAAAGTCTCTTCTTGATTTGTGTCGCATCATTTCAAAATGGTATAATCGGCGCTAATCACCATTAAATAAATAGTCAGTTTTACTTTCTCAAAGGGGTCCTCCATCGGGTCCACGATGGTGGTTATGATTTGCCGGGTATCGTCCCGGAGCATGCCGTTGGTCAGCAGGATATCGAGCTCGTTGAGCAGGGCTTCGGTATCCTCGGCCAGCGGCATCAGATCGTCGATGTGGGTCAGCACGTCCCGCGATGGATTCCCGCGGGTCGACAGCAGGGTTTCCCGCACCGCCCAGTCGTCTACGAAATTCACGAAACCGATGCTAGTGCGCGAGTTGTGCGACTGGAATTCCGGCGCCACCAATCCCTGATCGGCGATCTGACCGATGGGCTGGAAGTCAGGCCAGTAGAAGTTGAAGACGGAAGGTGAATACATGGGATGCTGCCCGGCATCGTCGTCGTAATCGGCCCCGTGGTTCCAGAAGTAGCCGCTTTCACTTACCCTGCCCATAGCCCGCGCAAAGTGGGTGTAGCGGATGATGGGTTCTTTCAGCTTGCCCTGCGCGGGGTCGTTGTACCAGAGGCAACTGCGCGCTTCTTCGTCGAGCAGAATGGCTTTGATCACCGCTTTCATGTCCCCGCGCACCCCGGCTCCGTTATCGTTAAAGACGGCGGCTACCCGCCGCACGTAACCGGGCGAAGGATTGGATTTCACCAGCCGCTGAATGAGTTGCTGTCCGATGAAGGGGCCCGTGTTAGGATGGTTTACCAGGTGTTCCAGGGTGGCGTCAATGTCTTCCATACCGGTTTGTCCGGCGGGGATCACGAAACCATTGAGCAGGCGTTTTTCGCCCGGCTCGTGTTTGTCCTCGTACATGACCATGGGCTCGGCCATATCGATGATACCGGGGCGGCGTCCGAAGGCGGGTTCGATCACAGTATCGGGCATTTCCACCGTCGTACCGCCGCCCAGACCGGTGAAGATCTTGGCGAATTCAAAAATATCGTCGTTGTCGTAAGTGGGTATGTCGTTGCCCTCCCCGTCTTTTTTGCGGGTCCCGTCGGGATTCAGCTCGTACAGGCCGATGGTAAAGAGCTGCATCATTTCCCGGGCGTAGTTTTCGTCGGGATAGATATTCCGGTTGGGGTTCGCCTTGGGATTATTGAGGTGGGTGAGGTAGACGCCCATGCAGGGGTGGAGGGTCACATCCCGCAGCAAGTCTTTAAAGTTTCCGAGCGAATGCTCGATCAGCACATCGTAGTAGCTGGCGACGCCCTCCCCGTATCGCCTCAGATCGGACTTGAAAGAGATGACAAAGATCTCGCTCAGGGCAAAAGCCACCCGTTGTCGCAGCAGATCATCATTGGTCATATTGACCTGCCACCAGGCGTAGTCAAAGTGTTCGTTGGAGGGGCGTTCGGCGTAGCGCATGGTATCGCCCCCGGCCGCGAGGAAGCGTTGGAAGGAAGTGTCGTACACTTCCTGGATCAATGGCCGGATATAGGTTGGGGGTTCCTCGAATTGCTGGTCGATCCAGGCCTCAAAGCTAATGGTCGCTACGGAGTCGATAGTGGCCCGTTCGGCGCCCAGGGTGGCTTGCGCCAAAAAGCGTCCGGCATCGATGAGCTTACCGGTCAGTCCGGGAATGGTGAGGGTATTGACACCCGCCGCTACGCGTTCGCTGCCTTCGGGCTGAAAGTCGCTGCTGGTCGTGACGGTAATGTTACGGTTGTGGCCGCCGCCGACGTAATCGTCGTAAGTCTGTGCGCCCATAAGCTGGGTAATTCCCAGCAAGAGAGTTAAGATTATGATTCTCATGGTAATCGTTACTTGTCTTTGAGCATGTTTGCGGCTGTCGCGGGTACCAATAGAGCTGGCTTCTTTTTGGCGAAAGCCAAAAAACAGGCGAATATAGCCGAAGACAAAGGTGCCTGGCCGAATGGCCATACCGACCTCCGCTACCGACGAGTCATAAGTAGCCTGTGAAAAGCTACAAACAAGCTCCCAGTGAATAAAACCTATGGGTCATTGTACTACCGAGAAAGAAGGGTTGGTATTGCGGTAAACAACAAGGATACTGACGCGTGCAAGCCGGCCAGCATGTTGGATAAGATTGGATGGTGTTCAGGGATGTGTTCCGAGTTCGTATGTATAATGCAAAGGGGCGTGGGGTTATTTTATGATAGTTGATATTTTTTTTGATGTAATTTCTTGAGGGTTTACGGTAGACGACCCACGATGGACGGCTTACGGCCACCGCCTTCGGCTATTCGAAATTCGGCGGGCAGGAACGAATGGAAAAGGAGCGCTGATCTTTCTCTGGCGTCCAAGAAAAATTAAGCGCCTTGCGAAAGGAGCGATCCCGTTAGGGACGCGATGTGGGTAGAAAATAAGATGAACGAGGGTGTCCGTGCCGCTAGGTACGGAATGTGTAATTGCGTCTAATGAAAGAACCAGGTGTTCTACATTGCGTACCTGACGGCACGCCTGACCGTTTTCTCTCTTTTCAATGTCTACCCACATTTTGCCCCTAGCGGGGCATGTTTTGCTTAAACCTTTGGATGGTATGATTGAGGCCTATCTAAATATCGGCATCCATGAAAATTAAGCGTCTGGTGAAAGAGCGATCCCGTTAGGGACGCGATGTGGGTAGAAAATAAGATGAACGAGGGTGTCCGTGCCGTTAGGTATGGAATGTGTGAGAACGTCTAATGAAAGAACCAGGTGTTTTACATGGTGTACTTAGCGGCACGCATGACCGTTTTCCCTTTTTGATATCTACCCACATCTTGCCCCTAGCGGGGCATGTTTTCTACCACCATTAGTAATCATTCTTGCATTCAGTTGAGTTATTCTGAGGATTTCAATATACAAATTAGCTACCATCAGAGCAGTCCCGTTAGGGACGCGATGTGGGGTGTGCCGGGCATGACTGTGTACTAATGGGCGAAGGAAGTACAATGAGTACGGACTAAGTCCCTAGGGGGCCAACTGATGGGAACCCCATAGCCA
>JASBTH010000102.1 GCA_030148525.1 Saprospiraceae bacterium
TTCCAGAATGGGTTGCTTGCGGCTGTTGAATATCTGAAAAGCGTGTCCTGCTTCGTGGGTCAGGACAAAAAGATCGCCTGCCGTGCCGTTGAAATTGGAAAAAATGAAGGGCAATTGAAAAATGGGCAGGTAGGTACAATAGCCCCCCGTTGCCTTGTTGGTACGACTCACCAGGTCCATCAGCTGGTGGTCCTGCATAAAGGTGAAAAAAGTGTCGGTTTCGGGCGACAGTTCCCTGTACATGGAAGAGGCTTCCCGAATGATCCATTCCGGGTCGCCCTGCGGTTTTGGGTTGCCGGAGGGAAAGCGATAATCGATATCGTAAAAGTGTAATTGGTCGAGGCCGATCCGCTCCCGCTGACGTTCGAAGAGGCGTTGGGCCAGAGGTACAACATGCAGTGCTATTTGTTCCCGGAAGGACGCCACCTCGTCGGGTCCGTAATCAGAGCGCAACAACCGGTTATAACCCAGCTGAATGTAATTATCGTAGCCTAGTTTGCGGGCAATCTGGTGACGGCGGGCCACCAGTTTGTCGAAGAGTTTATCGAGTGGCTCGGTCTTGGATTCGTAAAAAGCCCATTTGGCCAGGGCTGCTTCCCGCCGTACATAGCGGTCGGATGATTCTTCAAAGGGCCGCAGTTGACTCAGGTTGTAGGTGTTATCCTGAAATTCGATCTTGGCAGTGGCTTTTAGCCGCATGTATTCGGTGATCAGCAGGTTTTCCTGCTGCAGGTCATCAATTACCTCCTCAGAGGTTGTTTTAGCTGAGCAATCGGCGATGCGAAATAGTTGATCACCCCACTTTTGCCGTAGTGCTTCCTGGTTGGGAGCTTGTCGCAGTGCTTCGTAGAAGTCGTTCTCGAGCTTCTGGATAGAAGGTGTGACCGTATCGTAAAAATGGTGCTCGGCCGAATAGAGTTCGTCTTCCATATCCATGGTGTGGCGAATGTGGGCCAGGGAAGCCATAGCTGAAAACTCCAGACGCAGGTCGTTGATTTTTAGCAAGTACTCCATCTGGCTATCAACCGTCTGGGCGTTGCGAAATGAAGCTAATAATGCCCGGAATTGAGACTGAAGTTTATCGGTATCAACGCGCTGATACTCCAGGTTGGAGAAGGTTCGGGACGTTGTATGGGTAGACAGCATGTTCGGTTTGGGTTCGTTGACTAGCTAAACTAGAAAGGTACAACTCTTTGCCAGAATCATCAAAGTTTATTTCTTTTATTAATTTTGTGGACATTTTATCAAGGCCTACCCAGGCAGGTGTCGGGGATGTACAGTTTGAGCCTCCGTAGACTATCCTAGTTGGGGGCTTATCGTTTTATCGAGGAGATGGCACGCACTGAAGAGACAAACATGGATTTGAAAGGACAAATCGATCGGGAAAAGTTGCCCAGGCACATCGCCATGATCATGGACGGTAATGGTCGGTGGGCGAAGCAACACAACAAGCCCCGTGTGTTTGGGCATCGAAACGGTGTAAAGGCTGTGCGGGAAGTGACGGAGGCTGCGGCCGAGATCGGTATTGATTACCTCACTTTATACGCTTTTTCCACCGAGAATTGGTCGCGACCGAAATTAGAGGTCGATGCCTTGATGCGCTTACTTGTGGAAACCCTCAATAAAGAAGTCGCAACCCTTAATAAGAACAAGATCCGCCTGGACGCCATCGGCAACCTGGATCTGCTGCCTCCAAGCACCCACAAAGCGCTACTTCAGGGGATGGAATCGACCCGTGAAAATGACCGGATGACCCTCATCCTGGCGCTCAATTACTCGGGAAAATGGGACTTGGTGCAAGCTGCACGCCAGCTAGCTAAAAAAGCTGTGGAAGGAACGCTGGATCCGGACTCCATAAGTGAGGATGATCTGGCGCGCACCCTGAGTACCACAAATATTCCCGATCCTGAGCTACTCATCCGTACCAGTGGGGAACGACGGCTTAGCAACTACCTGTTATGGCAATTGGCTTATGCCGAATTGTATTTCACTCCCGTATTCTGGCCCGATTACCGGAAAAACCATTTGTACGAAGCGATTATCGACTTTCAGCGGCGCGAACGGCGCTTTGGACGAATAAGCGAGCAACTGGCTTAAATGACGGCAGACGGCTAACGGCAGACGGCTAACGGCAGACGGTTTACGGCAGTTTTTTCTATTGGTGGCAGTTTGCCAAGTTATAAGTCAGAAAGTTTGTCTGGTTTTTAGAAACACAATCCTCGGACCGGCGATAATTTCTGTTGGTAAGCAGGGACGTTCATACCGTAAGCCGTAGATCGTAAGCCGTTGTCCGTTTTCTCGGGAACCCATACAACCCCCTATCCCGGATCAACGTCCTTAGGACACCATTAAACACGGCACGGTGGGTACTGGCTTGTCGGCAAGGCGCTCTTTGCCCCTGAGTGCGTGTAAGATATAAGATAATTATTTCGTCCTCTGGAAGGAATGAACTACTTTCGCGGACGAATTTCACCCAACGTATCCTACGGACTCCGTTTTTGGAGCCGCGAGACTTTTACCAATGATGGATTTCATGCGAATAATGCTGCATATCCCGACTCGTTTTTTGCTATTGCTATCGCTACTGTTAGCGGGTACCTGTCTGGGTGCCCAGGAAATCGAATCGGACACGCTACCCCTTTATGATTATACGGAACAAAAAGAATACGAGATCGGTGGCATCACGGTGACCGGAAACGAGTTTAGTGATGAAAATGCGATCATTAGTATTGCCGGCCTGCGGGTGGGAGACAAAGTGACCATTCCCGGTAATGCCATCCCCAAAGCCATCAAATCCCTATGGGATCTGCGCCTGTTTACCAATGTCGAAATCACCCAGACCAAGCGCATTGGTGATGTGATTTTCTTCGATATTGCTGTACAAGAGCGACCACGGCTATCACGCTTTTCCTACGAGGGTGTGAAAAAAGGTAAACACGATGACCTCAATGAAATTGTCAACCAGTTCCTCCTCAAGGGGGGCATTGTGACCGATAACGTCAAAGCCAATGCCGCTCGTGGTATCGAGCAATTCTTTATCGATAAGGGTTTTCTCGATACCGAAGTAACCGTCCAGGAAATTCCGGATGAGTCACGTCTCAACTCCGTACGGCTCGTCTTTGCCGTCGACGTTAAGGATAAGGTCAAGATCAAAGACATCAACTTTATCGGTAACGAATCGGTAAAAGGTAAGAAGCTGCGAAAGCAGTTGGAAAATACGAAAGAAAAACGCCGCTTGTTTGCCTCCTCGAAATTCATCGGAGATGATTACGAGGAAGATAAAGAAAAGGTTGTTGCCTACTATAACAACCTGGGCTTCCGGGATGCCCGCATCTTGCGCGACAGTATGTGGCGCGATGACAAAGGGTTCCTTCATATCAATATCTACGTGAATGAGGGCAATCGCTACTACTTCCGAAATATTGACTGGAAAGGAAACTCCATTTACGATGATCAGACGCTGACCGAGGTGCTTGGTATTACCAGGGGGGATGTTTACAATCAGGAAGAACTCGAAACCCGCCTGCGTTTCAGTCAGGACGGGCGCGACGTGAGTGCTTTATACCTGGATAACGGATACCTTTTCTTCCAGGTGGATCCGATCGAAGTGGCCGTTGCCGGTGACTCTATCGACCTGGAAATGCGGATCTTCGAAGGACCGCAGGCAACCATTGATAAGGTGGTTATCACCGGAAATGACCGTACTCACGAACACGTGGTACGACGCGAACTACGAACAGTCCCCGGTCAAAAATTTAGCCGGTCCGATATTATACGCTCTCAGCGGGAGATCATCAACCTGGGATATTTCAACCCGGAGGCACTCGATATTCAAACTCCGGTGAACCCTCAGCGTGGTACAGTGGATATTTCGTACGGCGTGGAAGAACGTCCGGCCGATCAGCTTGAGCTTTCAGCTGGTTGGGGTGGCCAGCGCCGCGTGATCGGTACACTTGGCGTATCCTTTAACAACTTCTCGCTGCGCAATATCTTTAACACCGAGGCATGGCGTCCGCTCCCCATGGGTGATGGTCAGCGTTTCTCCTTGCGTGCACAGACGAATGGTGACTTTTTCCAGTCGTACAACATATCCTTTACGGAGCCATGGCTGGGCGGCCGTAAACCCAACTCTCTGACCGTTGGTGGCTTTTTTAACCGGTTTGCCTTCGGTGCACGGAATACCAGCACCTACCAGACCTTTAAGATCATCCAGGGGTCGGTGAGCCTTGGAACCCGCTTGAAATGGCCCGATGACAACTTCGTGTCCAGCACTGCAATCAATCTGCAAACCCTCCAGTTGAATAACTGGACACAAGGACTGTTCCGGGACGGCGAAGGCAACCTGGTTTCTGAAGGGGACTACTTCAACTACAGTATTAAGCAGACCATTGCCCGTTCGTCGATCAATGATCCTATCTTCCCGCGTAGCGGTTCCAGCATCAGCTTGTCGGGCCAGTTTACACCTCCGTATTCCCTTTTTGCCGACGACAGCCGGGATTTCTCGAAGGAATCGGCGCAGGAGAAGTTTAAGTTTCTGGAGTACTATAAGATTCGATTCGACGCCGAATGGTATACCCCGATCGTGGGCGATCTGACTCTCCGGGCACGTGCAAAAATCGGGATCCTCGGAGCGTATAATAACGATATCGGAATTGTTCCTTTTGAGCGTTTTCAGTTGGGTGGTGATGGTATCAACAACCAGCAGTTTGGTTTTAATGGGGTAGATATCATCTCTCTGCGGGGATACGAGGTCAATCAGCTCCCCAATAACGTCGCTCCTAACGGAGGCAATGTAGCCACGCCAATTTTCGATAAATTTACGGTGGAGTTGCGTTACCCGCTATCGCTGAATCCCAGCTCAACCATTTACGTCCTGGCCTTTGCCGAGGGGGGTAATGCCTGGCAAAATTTTGAAGATTTCAACCCCTTTGACTTGAGGAGATCTGCGGGCCTTGGTGTGCGGGTCTTCCTGCCCATGTTCGGTACGCTTGGGTTTGACTACGGTATCGGATTCGACAAGCCTGGCATGGACCGAAGCCTTCAGGCGCTTGGCGATTTCAACATCATCCTCGGTTTCGAACCCGAATAACGGAAGGGTTGCTACTAAAAACAGAACGGGCGATTTGGGATTTCCCAAATCGCCCGTTCTGTTTTTAGTAGGGGTATCTTTAATAAAAGTACGTTTGTATCCAGTTCCAGATATCCCAGCGATTCTTGTAAAGAATGACGATCAGAGCAATCATCAGGAAGATAAAGGCCATTCGGTAGTTGCGGAAGTGCTGCTTTAATTTCTCCCGACGACTCTGATAATTGCGTTTGCGGCTTTGGTATCCCATATTGGTTTATTTGCTTGCGCAAAAATACGATTCCGGATCAGAATCCTTTGTTCCGTTCCCAGTAATTCTGTTCCTCTATTTCCTCCAGAATGGTGAGGTAGTTAATGTACCGCAACTCACTTACAGCGTTTTCGTCGAGTGCGTATTTGACAGCGCATTTGGGCTCGTCCCGGTGCAGGCAATTACCCCCGAATTTACAGGCTTCCGATAGTTGGAAAAACTCCCGGAAATTATGGGCTACGTCCAGGGGCTCAAAGTGATTAAAACTCAGGGTTTTGATTCCGGGAGTATCGATGATGGCCCCACCGCCGTGTAGTTGAAACATCTCGGCAAAGGTAGTGGTGTGTTGTCCCTTACCCGAATAATCGGATAATTCCTTAGTGTGCAATCCGATGCCGGGTTGGATAGCATTTACCAGGCTGGATTTTCCAACACCCGACTGGCCGCCGATCAGAGTGGTCTTCCCCTGCAATGCTTCCTTCAATTCCTGAATTCCCTGCCCGTTAATGGCCGAAACCAACTGGACATCGTACTCAATATCTTCGTAGATGGCCTCCAATACTTCGTAGATTTCCATCTCTTCCGGTCCGTACAAGTCGGCTTTGTTAAAGACGATAATGACGGGTATGTCGTAGGGTTCGGTCATCAACAGGAACCGATCGATGAAGCCCTGCTTCAGGTTGGGCTGGACGATCGTCATGACCACCATGGCCTGATCTACATTAGAGGCCAGGAGGTGCAGATCGTGTTTGCGGCGCGGTGATTGCCGGATCACGTAATTGCGTCGGTCCAGAATATCGACTATTTGCCCAACGCCCTCCTCTTGCTCGTTGGACTCGACCGTTACGCGATCGCCCACAGCAACCGGGTTGGTGAGCTTCTTACCTTCGAGCCGAAATCGGCCTACGATCCGGCATTGCTGTATCTGACCATCATCCATTAGTACATTGTACCAACTACCCGTGGATTTTACCACGGTTCCCGTTTGGGAGTCACTCATATCTATACCGTTTTGCGGGTGATTTGGGCATTAAAACGATCTACCACCCCACTCAGTTCCATCAATCGCTGGGGTTCTTCCTCTACGGCGTGTCCGATGACGACCATATCGGCACCGGCCACGAGCCGTTCGTGGAGTTGTTGCCCCGTGCGGATACCTCCGCCAACGATGAGGGGCGTTTGGGTGTTTTCGCGTACCTGTCGGATCATCTCGGGACTTACGGGCTGGTGAGCCCCACTGCCTGCATCGAGATAGAGGCACCGGAGTCCCAGCATCTCTCCGGCCATGGCTGTACAAATGGCAATGTCGGGTTTATTCGCAGGGATGGGTAGGGTGTGACTCACGTAGGAGGCTGTGGTGGGCCGACCACCGTCGATCAGCATGTAGCCGGTGGAAATGATTTCCAGTCCTGAGGAGCGCAGATACGGAGCGGCAGTAACGTGTTGCCCGATCAGTAATTCCGGATTGCGGCCGGAGATCAGGGATAGTAAAAGGATGGCATCGGCCTTGGAAGTTATCTGCAGGGCACTGCCCGGAAACAGAAGTATGGGGAGCTCGATACGGGCGCGTAAGTAGGAAAGGCACTCTTCGAGGCGCTCGTCCAGCAGCAGGCTGCCGCCTACCATCACCAGGTCGACTGGAGTACGGTTGAGTAGTGCCACAGTCTGATCCAGGTATTGCAACCGCAGATGATCCGGATCAATAAGTAAGGCGAATAATTTGCGGCCCGTCTTTCGTGCGTCCTGGAGTTTCGTAAAGACCGCGTTAGGCATGACTAGAGGTTTAAAACAAGCATTCAGGAGGAGAATCGCCCGGCTTTTTGCCGAAAGGCAGTAGAGAAAATAAAATGTGATTTCGCTTAAAGGTACGGATTTCCCTAAAACCATGATAACTCAACGATTGCTAGTCGCCTGAGTGATAATTGTCACAAGTTCTTACGTTGAGAAACAATAGATTGGTAATTGAATCATAGTTTTTGAATGATCACCAGTGGATTTTACATGAAAATATGATCGTATTTAGTAATGAACCTGCGAATTCGAACAATTAACCATTTATTATGGAAAAGCATCATCAAATAGCCATCATCGGTGCGGGAACGGCCGGTATTACCGTTGCTGCCCAATTGCTTCGGAAGGATAAATCCCTTGACGTTGCCATTATTGATCCGGCTCAGAAGCACTATTACCAGGCAGCATGGACACTGGTAGGAGCTGGAGCCTATAAATACAAAAATACCGAGCGCGATATGGGTGATCTGATCCCCAGGGGAGCCACCTGGATTCAGGAAGCGGCAACCAAGCTCGATCCGGAAAATAATACCATTCACCTGGAAAGTGGTGACCGGCTTACGTACGACTACCTCGTAGCCTGCCCGGGCATTAAATACGACTACAGTCTGGTAGAAGGCTTGGAGGAGACCATGGGTAAAAATGGGGTTTGCAGTAATTACGTGGATCCCGATTACACCTGGGAAGTATTGCAGGAATTTAAGGGTGGCACGGCCATTTTTACACAGCCGTCAACCCCCATCAAATGTGGCGGTGCACCCCAGAAGATCATGTACCTGGCTGATGACTACTGGCGGAAATCGAGTGTGCGCGACAAGTCCGATGTACTATTCGTAACGCCCGGGTCTGTCATTTTTGGAGTGGAACCCTTTAAGTCTACACTCATGAAGGTAGTCGATCGCAAGGGATTGCAACTCCGGTTTTTCCACAAGCTGGTGAAGGTCGACGGTCCTAATAAGCGTGTTCACTTCGATATTGTAAAGCCCTACGAAAAACTCTCCCACCTGTGCTACAACTTTAATGAGGTAGGAACCGACGAGGTAGAGGGCCACGTTTCTATGCCTTTCGATATGTTGCACCTGGCACCTCCTCAAACAGCACCTGATTTCATCAGGGAAAGTTCGCTGGCCCATCAGGAAGGACCTTCTAAGGGTTGGATCGATGTAGATATTAATTCACTCCAGCACAATACCTATAAAAATGTATTCGCTCTGGGTGATGCCGCGGCCCTGCCAACCGCTAAGACTGGAGCTGCCATCCGCAAACAGGCTCCGGTCGTTACCGAGAATTTGTTCCACATGATACAGCAGGATTCCGTGCTGAATAAAGACTATCAGGGGTATTCTTCCTGCCCGCTAGTCACCGGCTACGGCAAAATGGTGCTGGCTGAATTCAACTACGAGGGTGAACGCGACAGCGATCCCCTGCTGTCCCGCTTCTTTAACACGGCCAAAGAACTGTGGCCCATGTGGGTCCTGAAAAAGTATGGATTACCATTCATGTACTGGAATCTGATGTTGAAGGGGAAGGCTTAGACGGTCCACGGCTCACGGCCTACAGTCCACGGTCCACGGTTTACGGCTCACGGTCCACGGTTTATGCTTCACGGCTCACGCTTCACGGTTTTCATGTTGCAAGGCGTAACTTTGGTGTATTTGCTCAAGAATGCAGACAAGTTTTCTGCCCTCTAATTTGACCTAGTGCATGGAAAAGAAAAAGTTAGCCGTCAGCCGTCAGCCGTCAGCCGTCAGCCGTCAGCCGTCAGCCGTCAGCCGTCAGCCGTCAGCCGTCAGCCGTCAGCCGTCAGCCGTCAGC
>JASBTH010000316.1 GCA_030148525.1 Saprospiraceae bacterium
GCGCTCGAGACCTACGAGGACAACACGCGGCTCTTTCGGTTGCTGGCCGCCCTCCTCGCGGGACGGCGCGAGGCGGGCACCTACGAGGGACCGGGGCTCGTCGACCGCCTGGAGGCCGACGGCGAGCCGTCGCACCTGATCGACGTCGTCGGCCTCACCGACGGATACCGGGTCGCCCGCAGCCTCGCCCGACGCTATCCCGGCCTCGCACGCGAGCTCGCCTGGGGCGCGGAGCGCGTGCTCGGCCGTGCCGCCCGCAGGGACGCTCCGTCGATCGAAAAACGAACGGAAATCGTCTGATCTTCGTAGCCGGTCTTTTCAAATTGCAGGGTGTAATTCTCCTGGAATTGAAGGGAATCAAAGGAGAAGGTACCACTGCTGTCCGTCTGATTTACATCAAACGTATTGATGATGGTTACCCGGCAATTGGCTAAACGTTCTTCCGTGTCCTGATCAAATACAACCCCCTGAATGGCCACTTCCAGGTTAGGTGAAATAGGGTCTTCCGAGCAACTATGGCAGGCTATGGCCAGCATGCCCAGGATGAACAGGTAGGTCGGGGTACGCATGACTATAGCTTTAGTTTTTTCCCGTAAGGGATGTATTGAAAAAATACCGGACACCGATCCGTCCGCGATAGTAGATATCGTTATACGAACCTCTTTCTAGGCGGTCAATCTCGTCATTCAACAGGTAGTTGTAATCGAGCCCCAGGTCGAGGGAAAGAGTAGGCGTGACAAAATACTCCAATCCACCTCCAAACTGCCCCTTAAAGTAACTGCGTTGGGGGTCAGCCGCAGACTGGCCGTCTTCATCGAGAAGCAGTCCTCCGCCACCGTAGAGATAGGGAGTAAAACGGTTGTAAGGCAATAACCGCCATTGCAGATTCAAATCTACTCCCAGGATACGCTCGGAATAACTATCCGAAGTAGCCAGGGTGCCCCAGGAAAGCCCGGGCGCTACGCTCAGGGCGGAGGTCAGCGGCAGTTCCGCACCTATTTCCAATCCACCCCTGATGGCTCCGTTTTCCAGGTCACCGGCATAAACGTATCCGTTACCGCCCAATCGCACGGATGGTTGCCTGGGGTTTTCGCGGTATAGTACCCGTCCGAACACATCCATTTTGGCGGAAGCCTCCTTCTCATCCCGGTACTCCTGAAGGGTTTCAGCCTTTGCATTCTGATCGGATTCGGCCACATCCCAAAGGCCATCGTTAATGCCCTCCACAATGAGGGAATAAACGGCCTTTTCGATAGCTTCCATCACGGCCATTTCGGAAGGCTCATTATAGGTAAAGCCCGTTTCGGCCTCCAGCAACCTCTGGAAGCTAACGAAGCGGAAAATGCCCCCGTCGAGCGCCTGCGACAAAATGGTTTTGGAGGTATAGACTGTTTTCAGAATTTTCCCGTTACTGGTGGAGATAGCCCGCAGGTAGACCGTGACCCGGTCTTGGCGATATTGCCCGGAAGCACCGGCACCGAAATAGCGAAGGCCGGCACCGCCGGTCAGGATGTTGGAGTCATAGGAGATGATCCCGCCTTCCAGCAGTATTCCGGCAAACAAAAGCGGCGGCAGTTGCGGTTGGGGACCACCCTCCTGGCTGTACTGAGCCCGGGTGGAGCGGATTATCTTGCGCTCGTTGAGGAGGTTGTTTACATTTTCCCGTTCGATGGGCGTAAACCAGCCCGAATCTTCCATGGCTTTCACCAAAATATTGGTAGCACCCTGGGTAACGACCGTGGAGAAACTGGATCCGACTTCCTGGAGTTTGTACTGTCCGGTTTGGTCGCGGAATTTGTACACGGCCGCCACGATGGGTTCGGGCGGTTTGGGCAGGTCGCGCAGAGCAAGGCTCATAGCAGTGGGTTCTCCCAACCGGGCGTCCTGCGTTTGCATGGGCTGGTGTAGGTAGGCATTACAGTTTTGGAGTAGTAGCATGCCACCAATCAAAGCAAACGTGGATAAACGAATGTTCATGGCATTAGAGTTTGGATCATTCAGCAAGTCATTCAAAACGGTCTGGAAGCGCCCGGCCAAACGTTCCTAAAAGTTGGTCCGGCCAGGCTTTCCAAACTCTATTCTGAAATTCATACTGCATAGTATGTCAACCTAGAAAAAAGGGATGGTCAGCTGCGTCGTACCTCCGTTGTTGAGATCGGTCAGAATAACACTCAGCCCTTCCAGTCCTTCCGACACATTTACCTGAAAATTACCGACCTGAGTTACGCCTCCTTCCGAGAGAAAATTGTCGCCCAGCTGGCCGCCGATCAATTCTCGGGACAGTTGGTTCAGTATTTGCCGCTGTAGGGACTCATTGAAATCTTCCAGTGGGTCGCGGTTAAAGGGATCGACCAGGTTGGGATCGGTAAAGCCATTTTGCGCATTGGCCATACTGATCAGGCCGTTATAATTGAGCGCGTCGCCACCGAAGGTCGGGCTCACCGGTTTGTATACCAGATCCTGAGCTGCCCCCTGAATCATACCTAATACCCAAAAGCTCATGACGAGCAGGGCACTGTGGAGTATTTTGTTTCTCATGGTAGATTTGTTTATGGAATTAATAAATGTCAATATCATCTTTGCTTTCCAGCAGGACATCGCGCCCTACCTGTTCGAGTTGTTGTATTTGTTGGGCCGTTAACTGGACGGTATAATTAGCCAGTTCGACCAGGAAGTCGTATTTGGGTTGCAGTAACTGCGTGAAAATCAGTTGATCATCGACCGAAATTTCGACCAGCGTGTTTCGCCCCCGAAAGGGCAACTCTTCGATCAGGATGTTGAAGCTGGTCTGTATATCCAGTTGTTGCCACTGCTGGGCGAATAGTTCGTAGAATTGTTGTCCCCAGGGGGTCTTGGTTTGCTCCAGCACAAAGCCGCCGAGCACGATCCCCTGGTTTCCCTGCAGCGTAGGATCGGGTGACGCGGAATCCGATTGCAAATCGGGAGAGGCAGCTACCGGATCTGCATCAACGACCTCTGTTCGGGGAAAGGAATCACGTGCCAGCACCCGGCTACCGTCGAGGATGGCCAGGGTAAGCTTAATCCCATTGCTATCGGGACGGGGAATGGCGTAGGTACCCAGGTTGGCGCGTTGACCGGGCAGGATGGTGAAGGCACCAGTCCGCTCCCGTTCGGGCACCCCCGGTTGTTGCAAGCGCATAACGTACCGGAGGTCGAGCGTATCGGCGGAGGCACTGGTACAGGTAGCCCGCACGAGGTATTGCTGCTCGATGGCATCGACCTGGAGGTTGGCCTGGATGAGGGGTTGGGCCAGACCTATGGCATTGGCCCAGCAAGTCAACAGGCAAACCAGGCAGGTACCCGGATGTAGAATATTGGGAATGAGTATCATAGTCTACAGAACCAAAAATTAGTTGGAGGTTCCTTTAATACGATCGGGCAATGGGAGATTCAATGAACGACCAGGACGTATAATGATGGGGACACCTCCATTTTCTTGTCGAATTTCCAAGCGCCGCAAATCGGGGTCGGAAAATCGTTGGTAATCGGGAATATCAATTTTTATAAAGCCGTTTCCTTCCTGGCTTATAAGCCATTGTACGGGCCTTGCACTGCCAAGGTTCAGTTCCAGCACGTTATTATTGCCACGCTGAAGGGGATTGATCAAATTACCTTGCAAAGTTTGATTCCTTTTCAAGCGATTACCAAGGCCACGCTGAGTGGCATTAATGATGTGGAAGCTACCTCCTTGGTCAACATCCATGTTGTTATTATTACCATTTCTATCCTGCCAAAAGATTCACTTTTAAAAAAAAAAGGCCTGGAAGGACGTTCGTCCTTGCCTGGCCTTGGGGAAGTGACTGCCTGAGCAGCCACCCGTGAATCAAGTTAGTGCAGATCTACTTGTTTGTCGTTTTGAGGGTAGCCACGTTGTGGTTACCTAATTGTAATACACTTACGCTGTGCGAGCTTCCCAACTGTTGAACATCAAGGCGGTTGTGGTTTCCTTCCTGACGCAGAGTTGCATCGTGAGCAGCACTTCCGCCTTCCATGCGAAGAGTAATGCGATTATCGAGACCAATCTGATCGGCACTCAGCTGGTTGCGTCGTCCGTACATTTGGATAGTAGCAAGGTTCTCGCGTCCCTGCTGGTAGAGTTCAGTCGTAGCGCCTTGATCCTTACTGTTGTTGCGAATGTCAAAGGTTGCGCGATTATCGTTTCCGATTTGATAAGCAAACACATCATTGTCAAGACCACGTGAAATCGCTGTCAAACTGTTATTAGAACCTACTTGCTCCAGGGTGAAACCCTGCTTGGAATCCATATTCCCTGGTAGGTTATCGGCCATTTGCTTAATGGAGGCCACATTATTATTGCCTCCGGTTTGCAACACATCAATTTCGTCATTTTGACCTTCTTGTTCGATGGTTGCGCGGTTGCGATCACTAATTTGTTGAAGGTTAATGCGATTATCCTGAGCAAAGCTCAAGTTGAACGCAAAAACACATGTTAGAGCAGTTAGAACTAAATTTTTCATAGCTGTAGAAGTAAGTAGCAGTTAGAAATTATGGTTAAAACGTTCTTTATTCTTCGCTGTGGGCATACGCCTGCAATGCGAACCGCAGATCAATAAGCCGATCACTGTTAAAACTTGCCTGTTTGTTTTTTGCTAGAGGGATTGCGAAATGCCATTCCTGGCCGACACCTTATCTGAGGGAGCGATGCCTTTCGCGGTTTTTTGGTAAGTGTTTCTTTCTTCGTTTGGCCCGAAGGTGATTATTTTAACCGAAAAAAGACAGCCTTTTTAAGGAAACGGTAGGAATTTGGCAGAAAACGGATATTTTTTGCCGATAAACATCAAAGTATACACTTAAAAAACTCCTGACTCCTTTATTAAGAGCCTGTATAAATTCGATTACAGCATTAGGTCATATACCTAATGGTCAGTACCACGACTTTTTACAAGGTATATGGTAATGAATTGGCATACAGACATTACAGAGGTAGGCCTAGGTCTCTACTTCGGTACGAACAGTTTGAATTCCACTCTTTCGTCCCGTCCGGCACTTCGTTATTCTAAACAGAGTCGGCCCCGTATATACAGACCAGACCAATAAAAAGCCCGCGCAGCAGTCCCTGGCT